>JANOBY010000373.1:0-3873 GCA_031411935.1 Planctomycetales bacterium
CTCCAGGTCGGCGGTCGCCGCCGCTCGGTTCTTGCGTGTGAGCCGTCGGTACTGGTCCGCTCCGATGGCCAATCGCCCGCTGTAGAGCTCGATCAGGTGGGTGCCCAGGCGATTCACGTAGGCCCGATAGAACCATCGCAGGGCGTTCTGCTGCATGTTCTTCCAGGCCGGGCCGGTCACGAACTTCTGGGCCCCGAGCCGAACCAGCCCCGTGGTGGGCTGGAACAGGGGGAGCAGGTAGCCGTAGATCTCGTTGGCCTTGGAGAAGAAGCCCGCGGCCTGCACGGCCTTCTTCCAGTGCGACGGCGTGACCATGTCGCCGCCGGGGACCTCGCGGCAGAGGCCCGTGAGGTCGTTGGCCGCAAGCTCGAGCGCCGTGAGCATCTGCACCACCGGCACGTGCTCGATCGGGTCGGCCGAGAGCGGGTGGTAGTGCGCCGCGAGCCGCGAGGCCAGACGCTTGCCGGTGTCGATGTAGGTGTCGATCTGGGTCAGGGCCTCCATCGTGACCGCCTCGCCGCGATCGGCCTCCTCCTCCACGAGGGTCCAGGCTTGCCGGTCGAAGGGCACGAAGGTGCGCGGGTTTTCCCAGTCGATGGGGGGCAGGATCGTCATCCGGTTCTTCGTCCAGGCCACGCCCAGCACATAGAACAGCGTGCCGGAGAGCGTCCAGATGGCGAACCCCGAGAGAATATAGACCCACCCGTGCTCGCGGAGCCAGAGCAGGCCCATGCCCACGTAGGCCGCGATGGGGCCGACCAGCAGCACGAAGAGCACCCAGAACCGCCAGCTTCGGATCACTTCGGACCGCCTCCGCACGAAGTTTCAGGGTTAGATCCGCTGCGCGACGGCCAGATTCCTCGCGCCAATAGCCTGTTCTGGGCGCGAGGTTTGCCCGAAGGCAAGTGGGCTCAGCCCAAAACGGAGTTCATCGTCCGACAGTATCAAGGAGACAACCATGAGACGGAAGCTCGCAGTGCTTTCCCTGGCCGCTTTGGTTTCCGGCCTGCTGCTCGCCCCCGCCGCCGAGGCCGGTTGCAAGCACAAACAGAAGGGCCGCAAGGGCAAGTACGTGACCTACAATGGGGCCTCGTTCGGTTCGTGCCCGCAAGCGTATGCACCGCAGCCCACTTACCAGCCCGAGTATCAGCCCGCTTATGGGCCGAGCTCGCAGGGTTACGCCCCGTCCGGGCAAGGTGCCTACATGGCCCCTCCGCCTCCGCCCATGTGATCGGTTCGAGCCGCAAAAAAGCCCCGCGAAGATGGGATCTTCGCGGGGCCGATGGATCTCAGGTCCGGGCACGGCGGGGTGTCAACGTCCCGGGATGTGACGGGCGATCGACTCGGCGCCCGAGCGGAACCTCTCGGGGAGGTCCCTCAGCGAGTCGGGGATGCTGAGGTTGCTCATCGACTTGGGCAGGCCGCGCAGCGAGTCGGGCACGTACTGGTCGTACCACGACGACTCCTCGCGGCGCGAGACCAGCGCCGACAGCAGGACGCCGAGCCCCAGCCCCACGCCGAATCCGATCAGGACCGACTGTCCGGGGTTCCTGGCGATCATGCCCTCGGCCTGCCGATAGCGATGGGCGAGTTCCTCGCGGGCCACGCCGTAGCCCTGCTGCACCTGGTCGCTCACGGCCGACGCGCCCTGCTGGATGCGCTCGCCCACCTCATGGGCGTTGTCGCGAACGCCCTGGGCGGCCCCGCCGTTCTGCCGGCCCTGGGGCTGATTCGGTTTCTGGGAAGCCATGGGTCTGCTCTCCTCGGTTTCGCGAAACAATCTTCCTCACCAGGCCGTATCGAGCCCGATGTGCTCGAAGGGAAGCAAGGGTTGTGCCGCCCCGCACCCGGGCGCCTCATTCCGGCGAATCCGGAGGTCCCGGCCCGGGACCTCGCACCCCATTCCGAATTTCCTCGGAGGACGAAGCCGGGTGACTGGCGAGATCGTATTGGCCCTGCTATAACATGCTGGGGATTGCGAGGTGTTGCTCATCGGAGAGCGGGCCCGCAATGTTCACAGTACATCTCTCTGCGATGGGAAATCACCATGAAGCGCTTTGCTCTGGCCCTGGGTTTCGCCCTGCTCGTCCCCACCCTGTTCGTTGGCTGCGGTGAGGAAGCCGCCAAGGAAGCCGAAGCCGGCGCCAAGGCTGCCGAATCCGGTGCCAAGGCTGCTGAAGCCGGTGCCAAGGATGCCGCGGCCGACGCGAAGGACGCCGTCAAGTAATCATCGCCCCCACGGCGGAAGATCGATCGACTGCCGGACGCCTCCTCCTCCGAGGGGGCGTTTTCATGCGCAGGGCGAACGTCGATCTGAAGTTTTGCTTCCCATTGGCATCTTTGTTGCTCTCTCTGGGTGCAGAGCTAGCGATGGAACCGGACACCCGACGGGGGTTGCCTGCGGCCATCGTTCACCACAGTCAAAGAGATCATGCCATGAAGCGTCTCCATGTCCTGGCCCTGGGTGCCGCCCTGTTCCTGCCGCTGGGCCTCATCGGCTGCGCCGACGAGACCAAGATCGAGAACAAGGAAACGGTCAAGACCCCCGAAGGCTCGGTCACCACGACCGACACCAAGACGATCGAGAAGACCGGCGAAGCCAAGCCCTGATCGCCCGCCCTCGCTCTGGTAAAGAATTGGCCCCCCGATTGGCAACGGTCGGGGGGCTTTTTTGCGCGCCTCGCTGCTCATTCCTCGTCAAAATTGCAAGTCGCTGCGCGTTTGGCACCTGGCTTGCTTTGTGATCGCAACAGAAAACGTCGATCCGGTGATCGGCACGACGCTCTCAACTCGATGAAGAAGGAGGCTCAGCCATGGCGATCAACGCCCAGGAACTGCAGGGGCAGTGGAACCAGCTCAAGGGGAAGGTCCGGGAGAAGTGGGGCCAGCTCAGCGACGACGATCTGAACGTCGCGGGCGGCAACTTCGACCAGGTCATCGGCAAGATCCAGCAGAGGACCGGCGAGGGCCGCGAGGCCATCGAGAAGTTCCTCGGCACCCTCACCCAGCAGGGCGGATCGGCCGTGAGCCAGGTCGCCGAGAAGGCCCGCGAGTTCGTCTCGGGCGGCGGCGAGCGGTTCAAGGAGAACTACGGGCAGGCCACGGAATTCGCCCGCGAACGCCTGGAACACGCCGAGGACCTCGTCCGCCAGAAGCCCGGCCAATCGGTGGCCGCCGCGTTCGGGCTCGGTCTGGTGGTGGGTCTGGTCGTTGGGGTGACTCTCCGGTCTCGTTGACCGCAAGTCACGTTAAGTCGCTGTTCTGAACGCCCATTCCGTCCCTCCGATCGGGAGATCCTGCCATGATTCGCCTGGCCATCATTTTCGCCATCCTCGCCGTGGTCGCCGCCATCTTCAACGCGGGCGGCCTTGCGGGAGAATTCGCCAACATCGCCTGGATCTTGGTGGTCGTCTTCGTCGTTCTGGCCGTGATCTCTGCGATCTTCGGTCGACGCGCAACGGGCGGAATTTGAACGCTCGCAGATCTTCGTCGCCACGGAGCCGAGGACCCCGATTCCGGGGAGCTCGGCTCCGTTCGCATTTGGGGCCCCTCTGCGTCAGCCCGTCGAGCGGGTCATGCAGCACTTCTTGAACTTCTTGCCCGACCCGCACGGGCAGGGGTCGTTGCGGCCGAGGGCCGACACATTTTGCGGCTTGCGGATGGTCTCGCCTCGCGTGCCGCCTCCGGGCCTGAGCTTCTGCGAGTAGGTGGTCGCCAGCACGCGGACCCTCGCCGCGTATTCCTCGCCCTCGGCCATCCGGCCGCTCTCGGTCAGGTAGTCGAAGAACCGGGCGACCGCCTCGGGCACTTCGTTGCGCACTTCATCGGGCAGGACGAGTCGCGGCATCGACTCGTTCATGATCTTGGTCAAAG
>JANOBY010000374.1:0-28736 GCA_031411935.1 Planctomycetales bacterium
CGTCGAGGGCTATCCTACAATTGGAGATCGTATCCTATGAACATCGACGAGAGACACGAACTGCTCCAACTGATCGAGGAAATGGGCGAAGGTTTTCCCGAATTCCGTCTCGGGCAGTTGATCGCCAATCTCGCCTTCTGGGCTCGTGGCGATCAAGACGGAGCGGTCTGGAACGTCGAAGACCAGGAACTGATCGCCGCCGCCAGAGAGCAGATCCGCAACGCGAAACGGCGAACCACGCCCGTCTCGTGACCTCGCCGTGTGCCATGATCGACCATGAAGCGAGATCCGAACAGCTAACGTCTCATGAAAACACGATGGACCATCAACTCCACGTGTTTCGACGCGATGTTCACACGG
Source organism: Planctomycetales bacterium (assembly GCA_031411935.1). Taxonomy (GTDB): domain Bacteria; phylum Planctomycetota; class Planctomycetia; order Isosphaerales; family Isosphaeraceae; genus JAQGHR01. The sequence continues at coordinate 361 of JANOBY010000374.1, forward strand.
TCGGCATAATACGTCCCGACCGTCGTCTCGGGCTTCAGAAGAGCAATTCGCGAGAGCACGAAGACCGCCTCACGGAAGCTGAATTGAGTTAACTCATCAACGCCCGAGCCCGCGACCTTGCGGGCGAAATCGCTCGCGGAGATCTCGGGGCACCCACTCACCACGCCCACCTCGCTGGGCAAGCCGGTTTGGCACCCGACGAAGAAGTTAACCGATTTCCGCACCCGACGCCGCGCCTCCGCCCCCCGCGGGGCCGGAATCAACCACTCCCCCTCAGACGAGAACGTGTTGCGGCCCAGCCCCGCCCGACAGGCGACAACCTTCGTGAAGACCGCGGACTCCGCGCACGCGAAGTCCGGAGGGAGCAGCCAGGGGTTTCCCCGGTCGTCAGGCCCTGCGATGGAGGCTAGTTCGAGATCCCCGCCCGCGGGCAAGTTCAGCGCGACCTCGCAATCGCAGAACGCGTCGTGGGCCTCCAGAAGATCGAGGAGGTCGGCCCAATCGATTGCGTTGCGGCGTGCCCAGTCCTCGGTCGCGCGGTGGGTGTGATAGCAACCCTCGGACCGCACCCGACGGTCCACGAAGGTGACCAGGCTCTTGACGCGGTCCGCGCCCATCCTCAGGGGCATCTTGGGCCTTCCGGTATCGCGGCCTGGATGGCCTCGACCCAGCTCCCCCGGCCCTGGACCACGAATCGGTCCTCGCCGTCTTCGGTCTTCACGAGCAGGCCGTTGGGGATGAACCCGGCCGTCAGCACCGCCCGGACCTCGGCGATCGATCCGAGGTGGATGTGCAGGTCGTGGTTCTGGACGTTGAACTTGTGCGAGCGGAACACGAGCCGGTGGTCGGTGAGGTACAGGAACCCGCCCACGCTCTCGTTGCCGAGGAAGTGGTTCGCCGGGCCCTGCTTGAGCAGGGGCTCACCATCAAGTTGATCGTCCTTGCGGGTGAACCGCGACCTCTGCCATTGGCTGAACGAGGCAAAGCCCACGCCGCCGAAGATCCCCGCCCCCAGGCCCTGGAGCGTTCCCATCCTCAGATTGGTCTGATAGACGAAATACAGCCCCATGAAGAGGCCAAACGGCACGCCGGCCAGGATGGCGGTCTTGAGGAACCGGAACATGCGGAGGGCCTCGGGTCAGATCCGTTGACGTGAGGCCCTCAAGCGTTATGCGCTTATGCGCCGACTTCGATCAGCTCGCCGATCGATTCCTCGGCCGAGGCGTCGTCGCTGGACGAGCCTTCGAGCCCCTGCACCAGGGCGCCCAGTTGCAGGGCGAGCAGGCGGTCGGCGGGGGTGTGGCCTCGCAGGAGGGCGAGGAAGGCGTCGGCCCCGATGAGCACGGCCTTGGGGCGGGAGTGGATCGTCAGGACGTACCTCGCCGCGGGGTCCTCCAGGTTCTCGAGAACCTTGGGGAGATCCCGGTGCAGTTCGCGACTGCCGATAAAGCGGACGCGGGGCTGGGACATGACCATCCTCAGGGCCCGTTCGGGCCAGTAATCTGCGGGGGAGATGTTCGGCGTCCCCGGACGAGGGGGAGTCGAGCGACGGAAGACGTGACGAACCGAGAATAACCGAATGCCTCGGGCCCGTCAATCGGCCGAGGAGGCATGGATGGAATTCTTGTTGAATTTCACGCGAGCTTCACAACGAGGGCGTTTCTCCCGCCGGAGCCCCGGCCGGGTCGATCGGCTTGCGCGTGAGCGGGTCGATCTTCGCGCGCTCGCGGATGAGCGGGTGGAGGTCGGGATGGACCCCGTATTGCTCGACGATCGACTCGCGGAGCTTCTGGGCCTCGGCGTCCCTGCCGGCGCGGGCCAGGGTGTCGGCCTCGTCGAGCATCTTCGCGACGATGGACCGCCGGTTGGCCATGTCGGCCTCGATCTGGCGGATCCGTTCCTGGGCCAGGAGGACCCACCGTCGCTCGGCGCGGTCCTCGGCATTCAGGGCCCGGATCATGTCCTTCCAGGTGTTCAGGGCGTTGGCGTCGCCCCCGACCCTGGCGGCGGCCCGGGCCAGCTGGGCGTGCGTGACGAACACGGTCTCGGGCCCCGGCTTGGGCCGGCTGTAGGGGAAGGCGTCGGCCGTGGGGCTCTCCAGGACCACCGACCGGCGGCGGGCCTCCTCCAGCTCCATGATGTCGAGCCAGGCCCGCTTCTGCTCGTCGAACTGGCCGGGGAACCGGCGGTCGAGCTCGGAGATCACGTCGCGCTCGGCCCTCTGCCAGTCGGCGAGCTGCTTGCTCGCCATGAGGCTCTCGCCCTGCTTCAGCAACGCCTCGGCCGAGGGGGGCCAGAGCATGTACACGAGGAACGCCACGCCCGCGACCAGCACGCCCACCATGGCCCCGACCTTGACCCTCTCGGGGTCGACGGCCCCGGCCAGCCTCGGCCCGTCGAGCCAGGGCCTCCGCGACGAGCCGACGGCCCGGATGGGGCCCGCGGTGGTCCCGTCGGGGACCGCGGAGGCGACCACGTCGGTCACGGTCGAGGGGGAGATCATGCCGAGCCTCGCCGGGGCGTTCCCGCCCTGGAACACGCTGGGGATCGCCTCGCCGCGCTTCGCCTTCATCTTCAGGTCGAGGAGGTCCTGCTTGACCTTCTCGGCGTCGAAGGGCCGCCGCGCCGGGTCCTTGGCCATGAGCGCGAGGATCAGGTCGTCCAGGGCGCGGGGGATGTCGGGCACCTTGGAGCTCACGCGCGGAGGCTTCTCGCTCAGGTGCATGTGCATGAGCACCACCGGCGACGACCCGCGGAACGGGGTCTGCCCGGTCAGCATCTGGAACAGGAGGCAGCCCAGGGCGTACAGGTCGGTCTTGTGGCTGATCTTCGGCTCCCCCTTGATCTGCTCGGGGGCCATGTACGCGGCGGTGCCCAGGGTGCGCCCGGTGGCCGTGAGCGCCTCGGCGTCCTCGCTGTCGTCCTTGGCGATGCCGAAGTCCGTGAGCTTCATCTGCCTCTTCTCGGAGAAGAGCAGGTTCGACGGCTTGAGGTCGCGATGGATGATCTGCTGCTGGTGAGCATAGTGGAGCGCGTCGCAGATCTGGATCGCGTAGTCCACGACCTCGCGCCAGGGCAGAGACGTCTGCTGGTCGAGCAGGTCCTCGAGCGTCCCTCCCGTGAGGTACTCCATCGCCACGTAGTTCGTGCCCTGGTACCTCCCCCGGGCCAGGAACCGGACGATGTTCGGGTGCCGGAACTTCTGGAGGATGTCGGCCTCGCGCTCGAACCGCTCGTTCACCCTGGCCTTGGACCCGGCCTCGTTGGTGATCACCTTCACGGCGGCGGTCTTGCCCGTCTTCTCATGAAGCGCGCGATAGACCACGCCCATGGCGCCCGAGCCAATCTTCTCTTCGATGAGGAACGTGCCGAGATTCTGGCCGATCATCGTGGAAAGTCGATCATGCGGGAGAAGGACAGGAAAAGGGGAATCTCAGGATACCCCAAACGCCTCTCCCTCCACACGACCTTCTTCCGATTTTCCCGAGCCCCGGCCCACGACGGGAGCACGCGTTTCCGAGGCCTGGTCCTTTCTCGAAGGTTTGGGGACTCTGTGCCGGATCGTGACGGGCCCAGGATCGGGCGAGCCGGGCCGGCCCCGGAGAATATTCGCCCGGCCCGAGCGAACACACCGCCGGGATTCGAGGCGACCGCCGCGTGAGGGGAAGAGACGAGCCATGCTGCCCATCCGGTTCCATCAGGACGGCCAGATCACCCGGTGCGAGGGGCTTCTCAACCTGCAGGGCGACCGCCTCCGCCTGGAATACGAGTGGACCGACAAGATGTTCGGCCTCTGGAAGAGCGGCATCAAGGAGGCCTCCATCCCCGTCTCGGCCCTGGTCTCGGCCGAGCTCGCCCGCGGGTGGTTCGGGTGCACGCGGATCATCCTCCAGGCCGCGAGCATGGAGGCCATGCGCGACGCGCCCGGGATGTCGCAGGGCCGGGTGGTGCTCCACATCCCCCGCGAGGACCGCGAGGCCGCCCGGAACCTCGTCGACGGCCTCTGCAAGCCCAGCACGGCCAGGAGTCCCGGCCTCTACGACTGAGCCCACGCACCCCAGGCTCAGGGCACGCCCAGGACCGCCTTGAAGGCGGGCTTCGGGGCGGCCTGGCGGTCGAAGAGCAGGGGGTACTCGGCGTGCTTCCAGGGGAAGGAGTTCAGCCAGCTCCGGCCGTCGTGCAGGTCCCAGAAGGTCACCCGTCCGATGGACCCCGAGCGCTCGGTGAAGAGGCGGAACAGGTCGGCGTACTGGCGGGCCTGGCGATCGAGCAGCTCGGGCGGGGCCCCACCGGCCAGGGGGTCGGTTTTGGCGACCTCCGCGCGGTTCTTGCCGCCGTCGGCATACCAGGGCCCTCGGGGCACGAGGCCCAGGTCCAGCTCCGAGACCATGACCTTCAGCTTCTGCTCCTTCATCGCGTCGAGCAGGGCCTCGATGTCGCGCATGGGGATGCGGTCGATCTCCCAGTGGCCCTGGATCCCGATCGCCCCGAGCGGGACGTTCTGGTCGCGGAGGTCGCGGATGAGCCTGAGCAGCTTCTCGCGCTTCTTGGGCAGCTCGACGTTGTAGTCGTTGTACACGAGCAGGGCGTCGGGGTCGGCCTCGCGGGCGGACCGGAACGCCTCGGCGACGAACTCGGGGCCGACGAGGCTCAGCCAGCTCGACGGGCGGAGATACGGATCGCCGTCGTCGAGGACCTCGTTCACCACGTCCCACGAGGCGATCTTGCCGCGATAGCGCGCGACCACCGTGCGGATGTGGGTCCTCATGCGCTCAAGGACCAGCTCGCGGGAGGCCGGCCTGTCGCCGTCGCGGAAGAACCAGGCGGGGGTCCGCTCGTCCTTGGCCCAGACCAGCGTGTGGCCCACGACCTGGAGGTGATGCTCCTGGGCGAAGGCGACCAGGGCGTCGGCCTGCTCGAAGTGGAACTCCCCCTCGCGAGGCTGGATCTCGGTCATCTTCATGCAGTTCTCGGGCGTGACCCCGCCGAACTGCTTGAGGATCAGGTCCCGCTCGGCCGCCGAGTAATCGTCGGGGACCCGCCCGCCGAGGGCCACCCCCACGACGAACTTCGCACGAAACTTCGCCTGCAACGAGGCCGAGTCGTCCGGCCGATCGTCGGGGCGGGGAACCGGGCCGAGGGCCAGCAGGGCGAGCGCGCCGAGCAGGCAGGATCGGGCGAGGAGCGTCATGAGGTCGTCTCGATCGGGAGGGCTGGGGCCGTACGAAAGCCGATCGCACCATCCTACGCCATTGGCCGGCCGAAGGGGACCTCGCCCGGCTCCGCGGATCCGCCGGCCGCGAGAGGCCCTTCAGGGGGAGGGGCCGCGCCCCGGCTCGGCCCCGATCACACCCTCCGCAAACGAGGCCGTCCGAGGACGTCCGCCTACTTCCCTGCGTCCCCATTCCCCAGGATCGGCAGGGTGACCGTGAAGACGGCCCCCTGGTCCTTGCCGGGGCTGTGCGCCCGGAGCGTCCCGCCGTGCAGGTCCACGATGGTCTTGCAGATCGCCAGGCCGAGGCCGAGCCCCCCGAACCTTAGCACCTGCTCACGGTCGCCCTGCTGGAAGGCGTCGAACACGTGCGGGAGCATGGCTTCCTCGATGCCCACCCCGCAGTCGCTCACGTCGATCACCGCGGTGGAGGCGTCCCGGCGATGCGACCGGATGCGGACGTGACCGCCGTCGGGCGAGAACTTGATCGCGTTGCTCAGGAGGTTCCAGAAGACTTGCTGGAGCCTCATCGAGTCGGCATGCACCAGGACGGGCCCCGCCTCCAGATCCACCTCGATCGCGAGGTTGCGGGCCACCGCGGCGGGCTCGGAGACCTCCAGCGCGTGCGCGAGGACCTGGGACAGGTCCGCGGGCCGCAGGTCCACGATCATCTTGCCCTGGTCGATCCGGGTCATGTCGAGCAGGTCCTCGATCAACCGGACTTCCAGGGCCACATTCCGCTCGATCATGTCGAGATATTCGCGGGTGGACGGGTCCGGGTAGGTCCCCTGCTTGAGCAGCCAGACCGCCGAGGTGATGGGGGACAGGGGCGAACGAAGCTCGTGAGAGAGCACGGCCATGAAGCGGTTCTTGTGCTCCATGGCCACTTGAAGCTGGTCGTTGAGGCTCGCCGCCTCGGCCGCGAGCTCGTGCTGGCGGACCGAGGCGATCAGCAGCTTCTCGTTCATGCCCATCACCTGGCGGCGGAACAGGGCGGACTCCGTCGAATCGACCACCTCGATCATCAGGCCCACCGGGGCGTTATCGGTGCCCGGGATGGCCCACACCACGTAGCTCCAGTGGCGGCTGGGCACCTGCTGATGCTCTTGCTCGTCGAGGCAGCCGGTCGTGCCGGTCCGATAGACGCGGTCGAGCAACGACAGGCAGCCGTTCTCGATCCCCTCGGGCACGGCCTCGGCGAAGGGGCGGCCGATCAGCTCCGAGCGGTCCTTCCCGACCAGCCGGGAGAACGCCGAGTTGAGATAGCGGACGATGTGCCGGGCCCCCTCCACCGCCAGCTTCGGCATCGGGGAGAGCTCCGCGGAGGATCGGCAAAGGCCCGCGAAATCGAACGCCTCGGCGACGGCCGGCGAGCGGATCAGGCTGTCCATGGGCGGCGCTCCTAAATGTCCGACTCGGGATCATCGGGGAGGTCGGTGCTCACTCCCGAGGTCGGGTTCCATGGTCCGGGGATCCCCGTCGTGAGCCCGCGATAGCCCGTGAGGCGGTCGCCGATGACGACCCCCTTCGACGTGATCGTGAACTCGCGTAGGTCGATACTATGGGCGCTGCGGCGCATCTTCACCACGACCACCATCTTGCGGAGCTGGCCGTTGATCGACACGTTGCGCAGGCGGATGATGTCGTCGCTCAGGAACGAGATCGCGTACGCGCTGAGGCCGAACCCGGTGAAGCTTTCCTGCACCTCCACGGTGGTCACGATGGTCACGCCCAGCCTCACGAACACGGCGATCATCCGGTAGAGCGACTCCCGGAAGTCGAGCCGGAAGCCGGGGGCGAGCGCCATCTCGAAGCCCGCAAGCGAGTCCAGCACGAGCCTCTTGGCGCCGATCCTGCGGACCTCGTCGATGATCGCCCGCACCGTCTCGTCGACCGAGAGGTCCAGCGGGCGGATGTACAGGAGGGAGAGCAGGCCCTGCGCCTGGGGCGTGATCAGGTCCACGCCGAGCTCCGAGGCGCGGGCCGCGTACTCCGAGGGCCTCTCCTCGAACAGGACGATGATCGCGGGCTCGCCCCGATTCAGCCCGTCGACGACGAATTGGGTGCCGATGATCGACTTGCCCGCGCCCGAGGGCCCCGCCACCAGGACGCAATCCCCCTCGGGGATCCCGCCGCCCATCATCGTGTCCAGCTCGTCGATGCCCGTGGAGACGCGCCCCCGGCCCCGGGGCCTGTCCTCGTCCCCGGTGAGGCCGAACGTGCGCGGGAAGGTCTGCAGCCCCGCGTCGGTGATCCGGAACGTATGCATCCCCGGCACCGAGACCTGGCCCCGCAGCTTCATGACCTGGAGCTTGCGGACGACCGAGTTCCGCTCGACCTGCTGCGACAACCAGAAGATCCCGTCGGCCACGGTGAACACGGGGTTGTCGCGCACCTCCTGCTCGACGTATTCGCCGATGAGGAACGTGGTCGCCTGCCAGCTCGTCAGGTGCAACGCAAGCCGCTGGATGAACCCCTGGAGCTCCCAGTCTCCGGAGGCGCCCTGGGCCCTGCTGCGCACGACCGTCCGGAACGAGTCCACAACCACGATGCCCGGACTGGAGGCCTCCACCTCCTTGACGATCTCGGCGAGGACGGCGTCGAGTTCCTGCTCCAGCACCACATGGCTAAGGTTGACGAACCGGATCGACCCGTTCAGCTTCGCCATGTCGAAGAATTCGAACTGCTGCTGGTAGCGCAACATCTTGATGGCCGGCTCGCCCAGCACGGTGAAGTACAGGGCGGGACGCTCGGGCGTGGCGTTGGCGAACATGATCTGATGGGCCAGGGTGGTCTTCCCCCCCCCGGGCGACCCCGCGATCAGGTTGAACGAGTATTCCGGCAGCCCCCCGCCCAGGATCTCGTCCAGGCCGGGCACGCCGGTCGCCAGTTTCCGGATGGCCACCTTGTCTTGCGAATTCATTGCGTCTCCCCGATGCCCAGTTCCGCGTCGTCGAATGTCGCGCCGGGCCAGGCTGCCCTCACAAGCGTAAGCGTCAGGGAGGGGCCGATGAAAGTCACCAGCAGCCCCAACAAATGGGTGATGAGGACGCACCCCGCGTCGTCGACCGGATCGGTCCCCGGTTCCCGGCCGCAGGGCTCGAACCCCTGGAGCGAGCCGTCGGGCCGGACCTTGAGCCGTTCGAGCCAGGCGGCCTCGGCCTTCGCCATCGCCAGGGACCTCGACACCAGCGAGGCGTAGCCCGCGTCGCCGACGAGCCGAGAAATCACCGCACGCAGCTTCTCGCAGACCTTCTCGGTTTCCACGCAAAGGCAATCCGGTGACGCGACGCCCGCCTTCTCGAGGGCGACCAATCTCCGGGCCAGGCCTCGAATTTCCGGCGTCGTGGTACTCATCAGGTCATCCCACTCAAGCTTCAGCCCCCCGCATGGGATCGTGTGTGTGAGCGAGGCGACCGCGAGCCGTGGGGAGAGGTCGGCAAGACTGCGGAGAAGGGCCGGCGAGACAGCGGCGGCTAAAGGCAAGGGATTGCGCGGTCCCGCATCCCCGTCCCACGTCCAATCGGAAGGAGAGCCTAGCCTACCAGAAAGCGGACCAACTGACAGAAAAAATTCAGAACGCCTTATGCTTTATATTCCTTGATTGCGACCGACGACGCGGAATCCCGGTCGAGCTGCGGACACGCGGAGACCCCCGGAGGCCGGGCCGCCCCTTCGCGCAACGAAACGCCGACCGGCCGCGCGGGCAGGTCGGCGCAAGTTCGGGCGGAAACGGGTCCGGACATCCCCCGCTCGCCCGTCACCGGCGGATCCCCGAGACCTGGCCCCAGGCGGTCGCGACCTCCGCGGGCCGCGCGCACGCGGCCTCGTCCGGGTAGCCGGCGCGGAGGCTCGACGGATGGGGGCCGAGGCCCCCGCCCGAGGTCAGCGCGGCATGGCGCAGGAGGTGCCCAGCGCCGCGGGCAGGTAGCTGTTGAGCACGTAGTCCATGACCATGCGGTCGGCATTGAAGCGCCAGCCCAGGGTCTTCATGGCGGCCTTCTGGCGGGCGATCCAGCCCCGGGGCAGGCCCGAGGCGTCGCGATCGTAGTACAGGGGCACGACCTGCTCGCGCAGGGTCTTCAGCAGCGCGCTGTAGTCGCGGTCGTCCTGCACCTGCACCGACGAGTGGGTCTGTCCGTAGCCGATGGCGAACCCGTTGTCGCCGTTGTACGCCTCGGCCCACCAGCCGTCGAGGATCGAGAAGTTCAGCGCCCCGTTCAGCAGCGCCTTCTCGCCCGAGGTCCCGCTGGCCTCCTGCGGGCGCCTGGGGTTGTTCAGCCACACGTCCACGCCCTGCACCAGGTGACGGGCCACGTTCATGTCGTAGTCCTCGACGAAGACCACGCGGTGGGCGAAGCGCGAGTCCTTCGTGAGCTTCACGATGTTCTGGATCAGCTCCTTGCCGAACTGGTCCTCGGGGTGGGCCTTGCCGGCGAACACGAGCTGCACGGGACGGTCGGCGTTGTTGACCATCTCGGCCATGAGCTCGGCGTCGCGCAGGACGAGGTTGGCCCGCTTGTACGTGGCGAACCGGCGGGCGAAGCCGATCGTCAGGACGTCGAGGTCCAGGACGCTGGCGGCGCGCTTCCTGGCCTCGTCGCTGTCGTTGCGGCGGGCACTCTGGGCGGTGAGCCGACGGCGCACGAAGTCGATCAAACGGGCCTTGAGCACCTGGGTCGTCTCCCAGAGCTCGGCGTCGGGCATGTTGTCGAGCTTGCGCCAGGTGCGGGGGTCGCGGATCCGTCCGGGCCAGTCGGGCCCCATGTGGCGGTCGTAGACCTCGCGCATGGGGGGGGCGAGCCAGGTGAGCACGTGCACGCCGTTGGTGATGTGACCGATGGGCACCTGCTCCTCGCTCCGGCCGGGGTAGAGCGGGTGCCACATGCGGCGGGAGACCGCCCCGTGCAGGGCGCTCACGCCGTTGGCGTGGCGGGAGAGCTTCAGGGCGATGACCGTCATGCAGAACGGCTCGTTGTGGTCGCCCGGGTACACGCGGCCCAGCCCCATGAAGTCGTCGTAAGAGAGGTGAAGGGCCTCGCGCAGCTTGCCCAGGTGCTGCTCGACCATCTCGGCGGGGAAGCGGTCGTGGCCCGCGGCCACGGGGGTGTGCGTGGTGAACACGCTCATGGCGGCCACGTCGCGCACGGCCTCGCCGAACGGGGTGGCCTCGTTCTCCATCTCGTAGCGGACCATCTCCAGCCCGGCGAAGGCGCTGTGGCCCTCGTTCATGTGGATGACCGACGGGTGGATGTCCAGCGCGTGCAGGACCTTCACGCCGCCAACGCCCAGCAAAAGCTCCTGGCGGATGCGGATCTTGGCGTCCCCTCCGTAGAGGCGCGAGGTGATCTTGCGGTCGGACTCGGAGTTCTCGGGCACGTTGGCGTCGAGCAAGAGCAGCGTGGTGCGGCCGACCTCGACCCTCCACACGCGGGCGTGGAGCGTCCCCACGTTGCTGTCGATCGAGACCATCAGGAGCGAGCCGTCGGCCCCGCGGACTTCCTCGATGGGAAGCATCTCCTCCTGCGCGGCCAGGTAGGTCTCTTGCTGCCAGCCCTCGCCGTTCAGGCTCTGGCGGAAATAGCCTTCGTCCCAGAGGATGCCGATGCCGATCAGGGGGATGCCCAGGTCGCTTGCCGACTTCAGGTGGTCGCCCGCCAGCACGCCCAGGCCGCCCGAGTAGATGGGCAGGCTCTCGTGCAGGCCGAACTCCATCGAGAAATACGCCACCGGGTGCGATCGCAGGTTGGCCGCGTGCGTGGTGCCCCAGCTGTCTTCGTTCTTGAGATAATCGTTCAGGCGGCGGAAAGCGTAGTCGATTCGCGAGTGCAGGGCCAGCTCCACCGCGCGACGCTCAAGCTGCTCGGGCGAGATCTGGTTGAGGAACGCCACCGGGTTGTGGTCGGTCGAACGCCAGAGCGCGGGGTCCAGGTCGCGGAACAGGTTGATGACGTTGGGCTGCCACGTCCACCAGAGGTTCCTCGCCAGCTCCCGGAGCCGATCGACAATCTGCGCCTGACCCACCATGGACGTCTCCCATCCCAAGACAAGGCTCATCACAACGAAGAGGCCCAAAGAATCCGCGCAGCCCGGGGGAGCGGGCAGGAGCGGGTTAGTATGGCCGAACTCGGGCCAAAAACCAAGACTTCGGCCGAGAGCCAATCTCAGGGGATCCTAGGACACGATCGGGCCGTTGTCGCCCGAAACATCCGTGATGACAGGGGGATCGTGCACATACATGGGAGTCGCCGTCGCCCCGGCCGCCCCTCGGCGAAACGGCGGGACGGGGCGGCACGAACGGGGGACCGGGTCGCATTCCCTCGACGTGGGCCTTACTCTTGTGCGGCGTTTCGCGAAGTCAGAGAGACCGAGGAGATCACCGATGAGCGGAGCGATCCGGGTGGCGGTGCTGGCCGTGGGGTGTGCGATCGGGGCGACGGACGGCGACCCGCTGATCCGGGACTACGAGGAGGCGGCCGTCGGCAAGGTGCCGGAGTCGCTCAGGCTCGACCCGTTCTACACGAAGCACGCCGACGCCACGGGCATCGCAATCGTGGGGTCGGACAGGGCGCCAAACGCGGCGATCCTCGTGGCCCGCGACATCGTGAACCACATGCTGGCCAAACGCCCCGACGTGCGCGAGGCCATGGTCCGCGACCACATGCGCGTGGTCGTGATGGCCCGATCCGAATCGACCACCGACCTCCCCGAGCAGAGAGACTGGAAGAAGCCCACGCCCGACGACCCCCGCCTCACGACCGACGAGCGCGAGAATTACGAGCAGCGCATCGGCAAGCTGACCGACAAGCAGTACTGGGACCGCCGCGCCCGGGGCATGGGGGGCAACCCCACCTCGTGCGCCGAGGAGAACCTGCTGGGCTACCCGGGCACGCGCTACTTCGGCGAGAACATCCTCGTGCACGAATTCGCCCACGGGATCATGGACGTGGGGCTCCGCAGGGCCGATCCCGAACTCGTCCGCAAGATCGAATCGGCCTACAAGCAGGCCATGAAGGACGGGTTGTGGAAGGGGCACTACGCCTCGACCACGGCGAACGAGTACTGGGCCGAGGGGACGCAGACCTGGTTCTGGTCCAATTACGAGTACAACGACCGAGGGCGCAAGGTCATGTCTCCGGAGGACCTCAAGCTCTACGACCCCAGGCTCTTTGACCTCCTCGCCCAGGTCTACGCCGATCACCACATCCCCATGGACGTGTACCACGCCCGGGCCCTGCATTGAGGGCGGGGCGAGGCCGCGGTTCGGGGCGCGGGCCGGATCAGTCGTGGCCCATCTTGCGGCGGAACACGATGAACTGGTTGGCCAGGTAGTTCAGGACCATGCCGGCGGCGATCCCGCACACGGCGGCCCCCTGGATGGGCATGGCCGGCCAGCGGTAGAGCGCGCCCAGGGTCACCCCGTAATTGACCGCGGCGCCCGCGGCCGAGGCCAGGGCGAAGCTCACGAACTGGCGGCCGATCGGGCCCGACTTCGCGTAGCTGAAGGCGAACCGCCGGTTGAGCAGGAAGTTCGTGACCACGCTCACCCCGATGCCCGCGGCCACCGCCGCCGGGGTGGGGCTGCCCACGGCCTGCAGGAGCGAGAGGATCGCCAGGTTCACCACCGCCCCGCTCACGCCCACGGCGGCGAACTGGACCACGCTGCTCATGTAGGCAAACTTGTAAATGAACAGCCGTCGCAGGTGCTGGAGGTAGCGGAGCTGCTCCTTGAAGTCCAGCTTGCTCTGGCCGAACTGGCGGTCGGTGAACTGGATGGGCACCTCGCCCACGTTCTCCAGGCCGCACTTGACGATCAGCTCCAGGCCGATCTTGTAGCCGATGGGGTTGAGGAACCGGGCCTTCTCCAGCTCGGACCGGCGCATGGCGAAGAACCCCGCCATGGGGTCGTGCGCGTCGGTCAGGGGGCGCGCCAGCCAGGTGGCCACGCGGCTGTTGAGCCAGCGGAAGAAGCCCCACTCGTCGTCGGTGCTCCCGCCCGGCACGTAGCGAGATCCGATCACGAACTGCTGGCCCGAGGCCAGGGCCAGGATCATGTCGGGGATCTTCTCGGGCGGGTGGCTGAGGTCGGCGTCCATGACGACCACCACCGGATACCTCGCCAGCTTCAGGCCGTCGAGCACCGCAGGGCTGAGCCCGCGAGGCCCCGTCCGCACGACCATCCGCGCCCACTCATGGCCCGACTCCTCGACCAGCTCCACGCTCCCGTCGTTGCTGTTGTCGTCCATGAAGATCAGCTCAAGCGTCAGGTCCTGACGCTCCCGCAGGTCGCGGATCCGCTCCAGCAGGTGCGGCAGGCTCTCCACCTCCTTGTAGGTCGGGACGATGATCGAGACGGGGGTCAGGACGCGGACCTCCGCCAGAGGCTCCTGCTCCTCGGGGGCTCGATCCAGGGTCTCAACGGCCGAAGGGGGGAAGGGCATGGACGAGGCTCTCCGAGGGGTTCCGACAGGGTCCAGGTCGCCGGGGAGGTGGACCAAACGTCAAACCAACGTTCGGCGACGGTCCTGAACAGGGGAAGGGCAGGGGCCGAGGAGGGGGCGAAGGGCAAGAGGGGCTCGGGGCGAAAGGACACCGCGGGGACGCCCCATCCGGACTGCGGTCCGGGGTCGAGCACGGGAATCGTGGCGGGCCGCCGAGGCCAGCCCGGGGGGCCGAGGTTCGCCCGACTTTCGAGCTTAAGTCAACAAATATAACGGGCGACCGACGTGGGTTCCAGGCAACGAGTCCCAAAATCATCACAAGTGATCCTCCGTTGCCACGGCCATTCACGCAGAATCCGGCGACCGGCTCGCCCCCGGTTGTGGGGTTTCACTCGATATCCCTCGCGGAGGTCGGAATTGGAGAAAGCCGGGGCAACAAGAAGTCCCGAGATCGATTAATCTATCGTGGAGAACGAGGCCCGGCCGCCCCGGCACCGACTCGATGCTCGGCGGGGCGTGCCTGGCCGACCCCCCATCCTCAGGAGTGGACGAACGTATGCCCGGGCTTCCCAACGAACGCACCTCGGGTCGCGGCCAGGTTGGCGCGGTCCTCGCCCTGCTGGCCCTGGTCCTGGTGGCGATCCTCGTCCCTCGCGTGAGCGTTTTGCGAAGCGACTGGCAATCCGACACCGGCGGCTGGCTGCTGATCTCCCGCCTCATGAATCAGGGGATGAAACCCTACAGCGAGCTCTGGGACAACAAGCTCCCGCCGATCTACTGGCTGGGGCAGGCGATTCTGGGGACGGGCCGCCCCAGGCTGGCCATGTTCCTCACGGACGCCGGGCTGACCCTCGCGGGGGCGCTGGGCATCGCCGGGATCTTGCGCCGGTGCGGCCTGGCGTGGCCCCCGGCCCTGGCGTGCGCGGGGGTTTCGGTGTGCGCGTCGGCCCCGTTCTGCTTCGTCCACTCGAACAATGTCTATGCGGCGGGGCCGTTCTCGCTGGGGCTGGCGATCCTGTGCGCGAGCGTGGGGATGCGACGGGCCGCGAGCGTGGGGCTATCGGCCTGGCTGGCGGGCGTGCTTGTGGGCGTGGCGGGGCTCACCTCGGCGCTGCTCGTCCTGCCCGCGGTCCAGGGCACGATGATCGCCTGGGCGGCCGGCCCCGGCTGGAGGCGACGCATGACCGCGGCCACGGGCTATGCCCTGGGCGGGGTGACCGCGGTGGCCGCCATGCTGATCGCGGCCCGCGCCCAGGGGTTCCTCCAGCCCATGCTCGACGAGGCCGTGTTCGGGGCGGCCAAATACGCCTCGGGCACGAACACCGGGGGCTACCAGTCGCTGGGCAAGGTGGTATGGACGTTCCGCGACAACGTGTCGGAGGGCGTGATCGGCTGGCTCGCGGCCCTGATCGGCATGGTCTGCGTGGCGTTCGGGAGGCCCCGCCCCGCCCCGTTGGCGAGGGTCGTGGGCGTCTTCGCCGTGACCTGGTTCGCCACCCAGGTCGCCATGACCTTCATCAGCGGCTACCAGTTCCAGCACTATCACTACCTCGTGGGCTGGAGCGCGGGCCTGGTCGTCGGCCTCGGCCTGATCTCCCTGAACCTCCAGCAACCCCATCGCAACGCGATCCTGGCCGGGGCCCTGGCCGTCGTGATCGGGCTCACGGTGGTCACCACGCCTCGCCTGTTGAGCGCCTGCATGAAGCTGGCCAGGCCGCCGGCCATAAGCACCTCCACGCGCGTGGCCGACATGATCCGCGCCACGGTCCCCGCCGACCAGACGGTCCTGCTGGCCGACGGCTACCTGGATGCCATGGGCGCGATGGTCATGATCCCCAACAGGCCTGGGAATCGCCACGTTCTGGCCCCGATGTACGAGTTCGTGCCGGTCGACAAGGCCAGACGCGGCTTCTTCGCCAAGCTCGGGCAGGAGATGCTCAGGGACTTCGACCAATCCCCCCCCGACTGGCTCGTCCGCAAGGTCGGGCACGACGACCTGCTCACCCCCAAGGTCCAGCGCCTCTACGACGAGGTGCAAGACAACGGCGAGTACCTGCTCTACAGGAGGAAGCCCGGCCCCCAACCCGGACCGACCGGGGACCCCGTTGATCGAGCCCGGACGCTCCATGAGAGGCCGCAACGCTGACTCTGCTAGGGCCCACGAAATCCGCTCGGCGCCCGCGCCGGGACGTCCCGGCGCGTCGTCGATCCGACCCGCACGGCATGGGGGTCGTCAGGCCGAGGACAACTCGCAAAGCCGCCGCATGGGCCGGAACAGGGGCGAGACCGCGATCAAGAACCCCGCGGTCAGCCACGGCCCGGTCGGTCCCATGCGCAGCAGCCAGGCCCCCACGCCGACCGTGTGCCCGCACACCACGGCCAGGGCCAGCCAGCAGGCCCCGCGATGCGGGAGCGTCCGCAGGGCGATCAGCAGCGCGAGCAAATACACCGCGGCCATCCCCGCGAACGCCAGCGGGTGCCGGCACACGAACAACCTCGCGATCGGGTTTGCCTCGACCGCCCGTCCGTAATCCCCTAGCCAGTACGTGCTCGGCTGCCCCTGGAGGGTGAGCCCCACGTCCGCGAGGCCGATGGCCACGACGAGGCCGAGGAGCCAGCGAGGGAGTCGCGGACGCGTGGGCATGCTCATGGCGAGCCCTCGACCCATCGCACGCGGCTCCCTGCCGGGAGATCCGTGCGGGTCTCCTTCTGGCCCGAGGGCCATCGCACCTCGACCGAGTCGATCGCCTTCGCGCCTCCCAGGCCGAAGTGGATGCCCTTGGCGTGCGAGCCGATGTAGGAGCCTCCGCCGTCGATGGCGCGGACTTGCTTGCGGCCGTCGATCGTGGCCGTGACGGTGGCCCCGATGGCGTCGGTGTTGGGGGACTTGCCGACCAGGGTGAGGATCACCGATCCGCCCGCGTGCGGCGTCTCGTTCCAGAGGACGACCGCCGGGCCGTCCAGAGGGACGACCACGAGGTCCAGGTCGCCGTCGCCGTCGAGGTCCCCGCAGGCCATCCCTCGCCCCTCGTACCGCCCCGAGAAGTACGCCCCGGCCTTCGCCGACACGTTGCGGAACCGCCCCGCCTTCAGGCCCTTCCAGAGCAGGGGGGGGTTCTTCAGAGGGTAGAGCCCCTCGGGATAAGTGCGGATGTGGCCGTTGGTCACGGCGAAATCGAGCCGACCGTCCTGGTCGAGGTCCGCCATGGCGATGCCCCAGCCGGTCATGGGCCGGCTGTCCCCGCCCAGGCCCGAGACCTGGGTCTGGTCGTCGAACACGACCCCGCCCGAGGCCGAGGGCAGGGGCCTCCACAGGGTGTCGTGCTCGTTCACGTAGTGGGTGATGACCACGTCTTGCAGGCCGTCGTCGTCGGTGTCGCCCCGGGCGATGCCCATGTTGGCCTCGTGCTTGCCCTGGCCGTTGAAGGCGATGCCCCAGGCCGGGGCCACGTCCTCGAAGGTGCCGTCCCCCTTGTTCCGCCAGAGGTTGTTGGCCTCGGCGTCGTTGGCCACGAGCAGGTCCATGCGGCCGTCGTCGTCGAAGTCGGCCGCCAGGCAGCCCATCCCCCGGCCCTTGTCGCGAATCCCCGAGGACGCGGTGGCGTCGGTGAAGGTGCCGTCGCCATTGTTGCGGTAGAGCACGTCGGGTTGGCCCGCCCAGCCTTCGGGGAGCCCGTAGCGAGGCTTCCCCTGCTCGTCGCGCTCGAACGGGGCCCTGGCGGGATCGAAGTCGAAGTAGTTGGCGACGAACAGGTCGAGGTCGCCGTCGCCGTCGGCATCAAAAAACGCCGAGCCCAGGCTCCAGAGCGGGCAGCCCACGCCGCTCTCGGCGGTGACGTCGGTGAACTTACCCTTGTCGTTGCGCCAGAGCGTGTTCACGCCATAGCGGGTCACGTAGACGTCGGGGTCGCCGTCGCCGTCGTAGTCGCCCACGCACACGCCCTGGCCGTAGCCCCTGGAGGTCAATCCGGCCTCTCCGGAGATATCGACGAATTTCCCCGAGTCGTTCCGCAGGAGGCTATCCGCGGGCGGATTCCCCCCTGCGCCCGCCCCCCTCGCGTTCAGGGGGACGCCCTGGGCGAAGAACAGGTCGAGGTCACCGTCGCCGTCGAAATCGAGCATCCCCACGCCTCCGCCGGTCGTCTCGGGCGGGAGGGCCACGCCGGACAGACCTCGCTCATAGCGGAAGGGGAGCTCCTGGGCGCGGAAGACCGGCGAGGACTCCTCGGGCTTCGCCGGGCCCGTCGCCCCCGGAGGCGTGGCGGGCGGCAGCCCGGCGTCCGAGGACGCGGGCGTGCAACCCGAGGCCATCCACGCCAGGAGAGCCAGCGGGATCAGCCATCGGACGCACCGGGTCGGCGACATGGTCAGGGTCCGAAGGGGGGACGGGAGAGACAAAACCTCGCCCATCCGAGGCTATCCCGCGGCCCCCGTCATTGCAACCGACACGGCGAAGGGGACCTCGCGCCCGCGTCTCATTCCGGGCGGATCGTCCGCCGTCAAACCCGTACCGAGAGCCCATGCCCCGAGCGAGCGATCGGCCAGGGCCAGGGCCCCTCGCGCATCTGGCGTTTCCGATCCCGTCGCGAAAGGGCACAATGGAGGCTTGCCGCCTCGTGCCCCAGGAGAGGACCGCCATGACCGAAACCGCCGTCGCCGACTCGATCCGCGAGTTCTTCCGCGAAGACCCCTCGCGCATGACGATGATCGCCTCGCGCAAGTTCGCCGTGCCCGAGCGGTCGATCCTGGACGCCCTCGTGGGCCAGATGCCCATCAACCGCCTCCGCGACGACTGCTTCCACGAGCTCATGGCCGAGCTCCCGTCGCTCCAGACCATGCGAGTGTTCGTCAGGAGCAAGGCGGCGATCATCGAGTCCGTGGGGGTGTTCGGCGGATACTCGGAGACCGGCCCGTTCTTCAACGTCCAGACCGAAACGCTCGACATGCACATCTTCCCCGACGAGATCGCTGCGATCTACGCCGTGAGGAAGATCGGCCACGACTCCACCTTCGCCACCCATTCCTTCCAGTTCTTCGACCGCGAAGGCAACGCCGCGTTCAAGGCGTTCCTGTGGGAAGACTTCCCGAACGTCCCTCCGCCCCTTGTGGAGGCCTACGAGTCGCTTTCCTCCAGGTACGAGGCGTGAGCGGCGAGTCGTCCTCGTCCCATAGATCCGTATGCCCCGGACGAATCCTGGCTAACTCGGGGACTTGCCGCCATGATCCGCATCGTCCTCGCCGGCCTCTCCGACGACAACTGGCGGATCTTCCGCCAGACCCAATGGATGGGCGAGGTCCGCAAATCGCCCGAGCTTGCCACCTGCCCACGCCTCCACTTCGACATCGACGAACCCGCCTACGAGGACCTCGTCCGCGATTGGGTGGCCATCGGGGCGGGCGCGAGCCGGCAGGCCGCCGTCGCGAGGCTGCTCGCGGCCCTCGCCGTGGAAGTGCGCCGTTCCTGACTCACCGTCACGCAGATCACTTCCCATTCGGGCAGACGAGGTCACGTTTCGAGGATTGGCCCGCGAATTGCGAAGTCGGTGTGCCATTCGACGGAGACAATGTCTGTCCCTGCGCGAGATGTCGCCGCGTCGGGGGCGTGACCCTTGAGGGATGGGAGCCTTGGCCATGTCAACGACCACGAACGGGACCGACCCTTTGACCACGGTTGCCGTCTCGACCACACCGGGCGGACCCGTGCAGGAGCCGACGACTCCGGCCTCGTCGAGCCTCGCGCCCGAGACCGCGCACGCCTCGGGGCCGGTGGCCGAGCCCGCATCGGGGACCACAGCCCAGCCGCTGGCCGACAACCCCAACCCGACCCCGGAAACGGCCCGCGAGGAGATGGGCGTGGGGACCGAGGGGGAGACGAACATCTGGGAAGCCCGCTACTCGATGAAGAACTTCCTGGGACGCCTCGCGTTCTGGGGCTCGCTGGGCGTGACCTGGGCCGTGTTCGCCGTGTGGGTCTGGGGCTACGAGCATCGCAACTGGGACGCCGCGGCGATCATCTCCGGGATCGTCCTGGCCTTCGCCTGGCTCGCCCTGATCCGCCGCATCATCCTGGCCCGCTACGGCCATTATTACCGGCTCACGAACCGCCGGATCTTCGTCTCCACGGGGCTGATCACGCGCCGCCGTGACCAGATGGAATTGCTCCGGATCAACGACATCTACACGCGGCAGACCCTCGTGGGCCGGTGGCTCTCGGTCGGCACGGTGGTGGTCGTCTCGAAGGAACCGCAGTTCCCGATGATCTACCTGGCCGGGGTGGACGACCCGAAGTCGGTCATGGACCTCATCTGGCACTACGCCCGGTCGGAGCGCGACCGCCGCAGCGTGAAGGTCGATCAGGTCTGAGCCCTCGGCCTGCCCATCGCACGGATCACGAAACGAGGCCGGCCCCGGGGAGATGTCCCCTGGGGCCGGCCTCGTTGAGTTTGCGGGAGGGTTGCCCGTCGCCGTGACGATCAGTTCGCCCAGACCGGCTCGTCGAAGAGCAGGCCGTACTTCTTCATCTTCTTGTAGAGCGTGGTGCGGTTGATGTCGAGCACGCGGGCCGTCTCCTGGCGGTTCCAGTTCAGGGCCTCGAGCGCCTGGAGGATGAGCTGCTTCTCGGGCTCCTCGAGGGCTTCCTTCAGGGGAAGGATATCGGCCCCGAGGCGGGCCCTCTGGGGACGGCCCGGGGCGGTCTTCAGGCCGCTCAGGTCGCGCGGGATCAAAGCGAGGTGGTTGGGCTCGATCCTCGCGCCCCGGCAGACGATCACCGCCCGCTCGATCACCTGCTCGAGCTCCTGCACGTTGCCGGGCCACCCGTGCGAACGCAGGACGTCCAGGGTCTCGGGCGAGAGGCTGCGGATGTCCTTGCCGTGCTGACGCGCGAAGACCACGCGGAAGTGGTCGGCCAGGCGGTCGATGTCCGACCCGCGATGACGCAGGGGGGGCAGCTTGAGCGTGACCACGCTCATCCGATAGTGGAGGTCCATCCGGAACCGACCGGAGGCGACCAGCGACGGCAGGTCCTCGCGAGTGCCCAGGACCAGCCGCACGTTCGCCTTCTCCACGCGGCCCGAGCCCGGAAGCTCGTACTCACCGTCGCACAGGAGCCGCAGGATCTTGACCTGGAGCCCCGGGGAGAGCGAGGCGACCTCGTCGATGTACAGGGTCCCGCCGCGGGCCAGGGCCACCTTGCCGGGCCTCTCGGGGTCGCCGAAGCCCGCCGCGCCCTGGCCGAAGAGGTCGGCCTGGAGCTCGTCCTCGGTCATGGTCCCGCAGACCACCTCCACGAACGGGGCCTCGGGGTGGGCACCGCGGAGGTGGAGCGAGCGGGCGAGCAGGGTCTTGCCGGCGCCTCGCTCGCCCACGATCAGCACGGGGCCTCGCGACGCCGCGATCGTCCCCGCAAGCTCGATGGCCTGGACCAGGGCCGGGTCCTCGCCCACGAGCATCCCGGGCTCGCGGGCCGAGCCCGCCGAGGGCGACGCGTCCAGGGGGGTCGCAGCCATGGCCATCTCGAACCGCAGGCGGGCGTGGCCCGATCCGTGAGCCGGGACCGGGTTGGGGCCGCCCGAGGCCGCACCGTGGCCGTGGCCGTGGCCTCCGCCGGAGAGGGCCGGGAGCGTCGCGGCGCGGGCCGCCGCATTCGCCTGGAGGCTGGAGGCCGGGGCCGACGGCTTGACCGTCCCGGCGGTCTCGGGCAGGCCCAGCGCCTGGGCCACGGCCGCTCGCAGGACGTTGGCCGACACGGGGAACCGCAGGACGGCCGCGGCGCCCCGCACCTGCGCCTCGCGCATCCGCTCGGGATGGGGCGTGGGAAACAGGAGGATCACCGGCACGTTGGGCGCCTTGCGCCGCAGGTACGAGAGGAACTCCAACGCGTCGGCGTCGTCGGGGTCGGCTCCCGCCAGGACCAGGTCGACCGGCGAATGTTCGAGCATACGGACGGCCGCGCGGTCGTTGGGCGCCTCGTCGATCTTGTGCCCCAGGGTCTGGAGCATCGAGGTCATGAGGGCGGCGATCGAGGGATCGGCATGAACGATGAGGATTCGCGTGTGGCTCATGGAATCAATCTCTCGAGAGGGCACCCGGCCGCGATCATCGTGGCAAGGCGCCGGTGGGTCATCCCTGAATCGATCCATTCCTCGGAACGGAGCGCTTGGAGCGACAGGCCGAAGGCGACGACATCAATGGGCGGGGCTAAACTACGCCTTCCGCCTTGCGGTTCGTCCTTCGGCCGTCGGGGAGGACTGCCGGACGAGAGGGGTGTTGCAGGGGATATACATCACAGGTGGCCCACCGTCAAAACCCCCAAGTCCCTCTCGGGGCCCGCGTGCGGGGAAGTCGTCAACCCGTCGTGAGCTGACACAGGGATCCGGTTCACATCTCATGCGCGAGGGTGGGCCTCCTGGTACACGTCACGGAGCCGTTCTTGACTCACATGGGTGTAGATCTGGGTCGTGGTCAGGCGGCGATGGCCGAGAAGCTCCTGCACGCTCCGCAGGTCGGCCCCGGCGTCCAGCAGGTGGGTCGCGAAGCTGTGCCGCAGGGTGTGCGGCGAGGCGCCCGAATTCACGTCGCGGCCCCGCAGGTACCCCTCGAACAGGCGCCCCACGCTCCGGGTCGTCAAACGATTCCCGTACCGATTCAGGAACAGGGCCGGCTCGTCCAGCCGATCCGGCCGCCTCACCGCCAGCCAGTGGCCGATCCAGGTGATCGCCATCGGGCCTAAAGGACTCAAACGCTCCCGCTTGCCCTTGCCCCGCACCTTCGCTAATTCCGCATCGCGATCGACGTCCGCCAGGTTCAGTCCGACAACCTCGCTCACGCGGAGCCCGCCCCCGTAGAGGGTCTCGAACATGGCACGATCGCGGATCCCCAGGGGGTTGTCGGTGGGGATGGCGTCCAGCAGGTCGACGACCTCATCCACGCGCAAGGGTTGCGGGAGCCTCTGCGCCTGCTTCGGGTTCCTCAGGCCGCCGGCCGGATCGGTCCGGATCGTCCCCCCTCGGCGGTGGAAGCGATAGAACGAGCGCAAGCTCGCGAGACGTCGCGCCACGGTGCTTGGGGCATAGCCGTGACCGCTTAACCAGGCCGAATATCGACGTAAACGCTGGGCATCGGCGGTCAGAGGGTCGGCGGATTCGCCGCAGGTTTCGACGAGGAAGTGCCAGAAGACGGCCAGATCGTCGCCATAACTCTTGACCGTGTGCGCGGACGAGCCTTTCTCGCTTCGCAGATGATCCAGATAGGCGGAGATCGAACCGTGCATGAGAGGCAAAGCCCTCTTCTGGCTGAGGCCCGAATTCGATCCCGGCCAGAGGCCAGGCTCGAACCGAGAATCGCTCAGGAAACAGGAATTCGGGGAAACGGAGGAGCAGAAAATCAAGGCTCGGGCAAGGAATGAGGATTTGGCAGGGAGTCGGGAGGCATCGACGGGACGGGCACCATCCACCGGGAAATACGTCGTCAGTCCGAATGGACTGACAAGAATCGCAGCAAATTGCACACCAGAAGCATCATGCCATACGGAAAGCGGAACTATATTGCGAAATAAGAGCTCTGATTAAGGTTCATCAATGAGGCATTTAGAATACGTGAATTTCGCTCATTTCAGGGCTGATTAAGCTCAAATCAGACGACCTGAGCTCTCCGGGTTCGACTCCCCGCGATCACCGGAGCGGCACTCACGAGACTTTACGCAAGTCCCGCGATTTTGGGACACACGAAATTCGTCAAGGTTCACAATCGCATGGAACCGTGCACGAAAAATGGGCAAAGTGCGAATTCTTCAAGAAGTTAGGGCCCGGGGCCCGACATCCAGGGGTGCCCCGGTGGGCTCGGTTGCACGTCCCCACATCGCGCGTTAAGCTTCGACTTCGGCTCCCGGGTCGTTCTTGCTTTCGAAAATCCCAGGACGCTCGCGACGGATGGACGAGACCCTGACCCATCGCCTGATCCTGCCCAGGGATGCCAATCACCACGGCACCCTGTACGCCGGAGTGCTCATGTCGCTGGCCCTGGAAGCAGGATATGCCACGGCTTACCGCGCGGCCGGCGACACGGCCAATTTGGTCCTGAAGCGGGTGCTCGACCTCCGCTGCTACGAGCCCGTGACGATCGGCCGGGTGATCGAGATCCGCGGGGTGGAGGTCCATCGTGCCCGCGCCATGCTCGTGGTGGCCCTGGTCGGCACCCCTCTGGCCGGTCAGAATTCGCCGTGGATGGATGGCCTCATGCAGTTCGTCCAGGTGAACGGGGCCGGGCGTCCGGAGCCGCTGGGGACGGAGCCCAGCGACGAGCTCCCGCACCTGGACGCCCCCTGGTCGTCGCTGCGAGACCGATCGCGAAAGCTCCTGTCGGTCCGGGGCTGAACCCGTCGGGGCGGCCCCTCGGGCGAGGAGTTTCGCGGGGCGGACGAGACGAAATTTCCTCGCGACCGATGGGGCTCGTTTCGCGGGATCGAGCGGGACGGGTTGCCCGGGGGCCGAGGGAACTGCCCGAGTGAGCTTGACCCCGGCGACGTGGGATCGAGACAATAGGCGATCGCCCACGGTCACGCTTCTCGAGGATCGACGCTCATCATGGCCTCTCCCACAACCCTCGCCCCTGCGTCCTCCTTGCCCGACCAACTCGGCCGCTTCGGCGCCTTCGGGGGCCGGTTCGTGCCCGAAACGCTCATGGACGCGCTGAACGTTCTGGGCCAGGCCTATGCCGAGGCCCGTGCCGACGCCGAGTTCAACCGCAAGCTCGTGGACTACTACTCGCACTACGTGGGGCGTCCCTCCCCTCTGTTCCACGCCGAACGCCTGAGCGCGGTGGCGGACGGGGCGGCGATCTACCTCAAGCGCGAGGACCTGAACCACACCGGCGCCCACAAGATCAACAACGCCATCGGCCAGGTCCTCATCGCCCAGAGGATGGGCAAGACGCGCGTGATCGCCGAGACCGGAGCGGGCCAGCACGGGGTGGCCACCGCCACGGCCTGCGCCCTCACGGGCCTGGAATGCACCGTGTACATGGGCGAGGAGGACATCCGCCGCCAGAAGCTCAACGTGTTCAACATGAGGACCATGGGCGCCACGGTGGTGCCCGTGACGACCGGCTCGCGCACCCTGCGCGACGCCACCAACGAGGCCATGCGCGACTGGATGGGCTCGTCCCGCGAGACCCACTACACCATCGGGAGCGTGGTCGGCCCGCACCCGTTCCCCATGATCGTCCGCGACTTCCAGTCGATCATCGGCCGGGAGACCCGCCAGCAGTGCCTCGACCGCTTCAGCCGCCTGCCCGACGCCGTGGTCGCCTGCGTGGGGGGGGGCTCGAACGCCGCCGGGATGTTCTACCCGTTCCTCGACGACGAAACCGTAGCCATGATCGGCGCCGAGGCCGGAGGCCGGGGCCCCACCTCGGGCGAGCACGCCTCCAGCCTCACGCAGGGCCGCCCCGGGGTCCTGCACGGGAGCTTCAGCTACGTCCTGCAGGACGAGGACGGCCAGACCGACAACGTGCACTCGATCTCCGCCGGGCTCGACTACCCCGGGGTGGGCCCCGAGCACTCCTACTGGAAGGACACCGGGCGAGTCCGCTACGAGAGCATCACCGACGCCGAGGCCCTGGAGGCCTACCACATCCTCGCCCGCCGCGAAGGCATCCTCCCCGCGCTCGAGTCCAGCCACGCCATCGCCCAGGGCATCAAGGAAGCCGCGAAGCTGGACGCCGACAAGATGATCGTCATCTGCCTCTCCGGCCGAGGCGACAAGGACGCCTACGAAATCGCCCGCCTCCGCGGCGAGCCCATGGAGTGAGCGAGGGGATCGCCTGAACCTTGGGCCCGGTGAGATCGCCTCGCCGGGCCCGAGGTCGCGACCCTGGATCTCTTGACAGGGATGGACCAGCGAAGAGGGGGTGCCCCATGCGACGCTTCAGCATCCTCGGCCTGATGGGCCTGGTCCTCACCCTGGCCGTGGGGATCGCGGCCCTGCGGAACGCAGACGCCGCCTGGGCGGGCGGCATGATGATGGTCACGCTCCTGCTCCTCGGGATCGCCCTGCTCGCAGTGATCTATCGCCGAGGCGCGGCTCGCGCCGGATGGCTAGGGTTCCTGGTCTTCGGCGGGGCCTACTTCGTCTTCACCCAAATCCCCGGGCTGGATCGGAACATCGGGGACAAGCTGCCGACGTCCAGAAGCCTCTTCTTCGTCCATCAGCATGTCGCGGCTCCTCAACTGACCCTGGGGACGTTCACCGTCACGTCCACAACCACCAGCAGCCGCCCGACTCCCGGGTCGGGCGAGACGGTCGTGGTGCAATCGGCCACGCCCAATCAAGTTGCGGCGGGAGTTGGTGCCACGAAATACGGCGGTATCTTCGCGGGCACGATCCTCACAGAAACGAACGTCGATGCTAGAGACGTGACCAACCGCTGGCGATCGATGCTCCCCGGCGCGGCCAATTATGAGGACTTCATGGGCGTAGGCCACTGCCTGTTCGCTCTTCTGATTGGGCTGCTCGGGGCGTTCATCGCCCGCCGGTTCGAGAGGAGCATTGGCCCCATCTGCGCTGAATCCTCGCAGAAGCGGAGTCCTTCTTAAGGCATGATCCGCATCTGGGGCTGCGTGGTGGCCAATGAACCCGCCCCCTGGGTGGTCACGCCCGTGCCCGTGGCGAGGACCTGGATGCAACGGCTCAGCTTCGAGAGATGCGGCAGCCCGGCATCGGTGATTTGTGTCCCGGCCAGGAACAGGAGCTGAATCTGCGAGAGATTCGCGAGGTGCGCGAGCCCGGCGTCCGAGACCTTCGTGTTGCTCAGGTCCAGGTGATTGATCCGCGAGAGGCTCGCCAGGTGCGCGAGCCCGGCGTCGGTGACCCGCGTGTCGGTCAGTTCGAGGTGCATGAGGCTCTTCATGCCCGCCAGGTGCCGCAGGGCCTCGTCGCCGATTTTCGTGCCGCTGAGCTTCAGGCTGACCATGCCGGTCATCGCCGCGAGGTGCCCCACGCCCTCGTCGGTGATCGCGGTCCCGGACAGGTCCAGCCAGGTGAGCTTGACGAGCCCCGCGATGGGGGCGAGCCCAGCATCGTCGAGCGGCGCCCCGTGCAACGAGATGCCTCGCAACCCGGACATCCCGCGAAGAGCCTCGAGGCTGTCGATCCGGGACCTGTACGTGTTCAGGCTCGTAAACTTCGGCAACCCGGAAAGGTGGGCCAGTCCGGCCCCGGTGATCCGCGACGAGCCTGGCAACTGGAGCGACTGGAGGCCCTTCAGGCCCTTCAGGTGGGCGAGCCCGGCGTCGGAGAGGTTGGGGCTCGCGAGCGTGAGGCTTTCCAGGGCCGTGAGCGAGGCCAGGGGCGCGAGGTCGGCGTCCTCCACGGGGAGGTTCGACAGGTTCAACTGGCGGAGTTCGCTCATCCCGGACAGGGCCGCCAGGCCCGGCCCCTTGATCGAGGTGAAGCCCAGTTCAAGGATCTTCAAGCGGGTGAGGCCGCGAAGGGGAAGCACTCCGGCGTCGGTGACCCCGGTGCAACCGTTGAGGTTGAGGGACTCAAGCCGATGCAGGCGCCCCACGTGCCGCATGAGCGCATCGGTCCCCCGGTCGCCCTGGCCCCCGATCAGCACGACCGACGCCACGTTGCTCACGGCGTCCACGCCCAGGGCCTCCACCACCCATTTCGGGGGCGGATTTCTGGGAGGCGGGGGGGGGAACACCCCGCCGTCCCATTGCCAGTCGTAGGACACATCCCCGCCCGCGCCGAGGATCGCCGCGACCGCCTGCCGCTGCTCCCTCACGCGGAACACGAACCAGCCCAGCCCCACGCCGAGCACCAGGACAAGCAGGAGAAACGCCCGCAGGCTCACGCGGAACCGGCCCCCGCGTCGCACAGGTGCGGGGGTCGCGGTCACGTCGGTAGGTCCCTGGATCATGATCCGTCCCTGGGTTGATGGACCTTCATGCGAGAGGAGCCCGAGGCTCCCCGGTCCCGGGTCGGTCCCCAACTCTATGCGTCGGGCGGAAGAATCACAACAGCGAAATTGCATGATTTGAAGCGACGAGGCTCGCGAAACGTGCCGTGAGTCGCCGAGAGGCAATGCTCGGCGAAATCCGGTATCATCTCCGTGCGGGTCCGTTCCGCGGATCCTCCCGAACGTGCGGAGCCTCTGGATTGATCGAAGCTTTGACCATCGCTGAGCGATCGCCCCGATCGAGACGTCGCCGCCGGGCCTCCGGCCTTTGTCTCTTCATGCTGGCGATCGTCGTGATCGCCGCCTGGTTGGGCTGGAGGGTGGGCCGCGCGAAGGATCAACTGCGGGCCTACGGGGCGATCCTGGCCACGACGGGCGGGTTTGCGTTCTTCGACTGGCAAGAACCGATCGTCAATCATAAGCCCTCCCCGGGCGTGAAGCTCGCCGCTCCCGCAATCCTGCGCCGCTCGCTCGGCGATGACTACTTCCAGGACATCACCCACGTGGGCTTCGCGAATCAGGGCGGCCGGATCCACCTCCCGGTCGAGACCCTTGAACGGATCGCCCGATTACCGCGCCTGAAGACCTTGAACTTCGCGATGATCGGCCTGCCGCCTCGGGCCACGGCGAGCCTGGTCGGGCTGAGCAGCCTGAGGGTCTTGCGGCTCTCTGATCAGGCGATCACGGACGACGACCTGTGGCAGCTCATGTCGCTGGCCGGCAGGTACAAGGGACTGAGCCCGGCCCGGCCGGGGGAGTTCGGC
>JANOBY010000375.1:0-11321 GCA_031411935.1 Planctomycetales bacterium
CCGTGCAGGGCGCCCACCTGCTCGAAGGCCACGGTCGAGAGATCGACCCTCATGAGGTGCCCGATCACCCGGACGCACATGTCCCGATCGATCCGGGTGCAGGTGCGCTCGACGAGATAGCGCCGGGTCACGCCCAGGGCCTCGCGCACCAGATAGGCCACTCCGATCGCCGAGAGGTACATGGCGGCGATCTTCGCCAGCTCCGAGCGCGGGACGCTTCTGTGATCGACCGGGTTGATGGCGTTGACCATCCAGCCGAGACAGAGCGGGATGGCGGTGGCCGCGGCGCTGGCGCCGGCCATCACAACGAGCGCCCCACCCAGGGCGAGTTTCCTCTGGCGGGGGACCAGGTCCCACACGGCCCGCCCGCCCCTGGCAATCAGACGCATCTCGCCGACTAGCCCCCAGATCCCCTGGGGTCCACCGCTCGGGTTCATGGCCTCTCCAAAAATAGGCAAAAACATGATCGGGACATCGCCGTGGGCCGGTCCACGGCGTGAAGGACGGCTCAAGAGTGGTCGGGAAAAGTTCGAACAGGCCGGGATCGGCCGGGAGAATTGATCGAGATGTGTACCTTCGACTACGTTCCTGCGGTCACCATCCCTGGATCCTCCTTAATCCGGGGCAACTCTCATGCCACTTCCACGATTCAACACGTCATGATGCGTAGTGAATCCCGGGGTTGCACCACGCTTCGGAGAATTCTTGAGGAATTCGCCGGCAAGCGTCATCGAGAAGTACGCGTCTTCCGTATTTCTCGTTGAAGGATTCGCCAAAATTCCTCCGCGTTTCCCGCAACCTGTCTTCGCATCCCGGGCCGGCCACCCTCATGTCGATGAACCGCGGCAGATTCGTGAAGCGTGGCGCGAGGTTTGCAGAAGGTTGGGACGCGTGTCACCAGGCAAGAACGTTGTTCGAGTGCCCGGCAGACGCTTTCGAGAAGGTGAAATTATGATGAACAAGATGGAAATTCGGAACCGTAACTTGGCCCCTTCGCTCTCTCCGATCGCGTCCATGGATGGACAGGCCTCCCTGATCGCCGACCGTCTTATCACGGTCGCGGATTCCCTCATGGCCTCCGCGATGGCGGATGAGAGCCTGATCGTCGACGATCGTTCGACGCTCCGACCTGCTCAGGCCGTGGAAAACCGCCTCTCGCGGCTCCTGGAAGACGCCGTGATGCCCATCAGCCACCTCCAGACGCGCGGCATGCTGCGATCCCGTTAAGAAGATCGCACGAGCACGCCATGCGGCAAGCCGGAGCCCGGCCTCAGGGGCTCGCGGCGAGCCCCATCCTGACCTCGACCCGGTGATCCCCACCATCATCCGCAAGGGCGAACTCTCGCCCTTGCTGGGCGGTCCCGTCGAGGACCAACGAGACCACTCCCCGCTCGACGCCTTCGGGGTTGTCGACCCGGATGCGGTACATGGTGGTCCCGAACCGATAATCGAGCTCAAACCCCTTCCAGCTCCCCGGAAGGCACGGATTGATGGTGAGGCGGTTGGCGGTCTTCTTGAAGCCGAGGATCGCCTCCAGCCCCACGCGGTAAAGCCACGACGCCGATCCGGTGTACCACGACCAGCCGCCCCGCCCCTTGTGCGGATCCCGGCTGTAGACGTCGCCCGCGAGCACATACGGCTCGACCCGGTATCGGGCGACCCCGTGTTCCGTGCTCGTCCGTGAGATCGGGTTGAGGAGGTCGAAAACCTGATGGGCGCGGTCCCCCTGCCCGAGCTCGGCGAAGGCCAGGGCCACCCAGGTCGCCGCGTGCGTGTACTGCCCGCCGTTCTCGCGGATCCCGGGCAAATAGCCCCGGATGTAACCGGGTCGCAGGTCCCCCTGATCGAAGGGCGGGTCGAAGAGGAGCACGAGGCGAGCGTCGGCCTCGACCAGGCGATCCCACACGTTCTGCATGGCCTCCTCGCTGCGATCACGCCGCAGCCCTTGCGCGAGGACCGACCAGGTTTGTGGGAGTGAGTCGATCTGGCATTCGTCGTTCGAAGCCGAGCCCAGCGGCGTCCCATCATCGAAATACGCGCGGCGATACCAGTGTCCATCCCACGAGGATTCCTCAATCGCCCCGCGGAGCGCCTGCGACTGCTCCCGCATCGATCCACCTCGTTCCGGGTCACCGCGATGCCCTGCCACGAGCGAGAACTGATCGAGAACTGACGCCAGAAACCAACCCAGCCACACGCTCTCGCCCTGGCCTCCGGACCCGACGTGATTCATCCCGTCATTCCAGTCGCCCGCCCCCATCAGGGGGAGTCCGTGACGATCAGAAATCAGCACTTTTTGAATCGATCTCAAACAATGCATGTACAAAGTTTCTTCTTTTTCCGAGATCGAAGGCTGCCCATAGTCGTCATCCTGCCCGATTTTCAGCAGGGGTGCCTTCAAGTACGGCACCGTCTGGTCGAGGATCGACGTATCTCCAGTTACTTCGATGTAGTGGCACGTCACAAACGGGAGCCAGAGCATATCGTCGGAAATCTTGGTGCGCACGCCTCGGCCCGAGGGCGGATGCCACCAGTGCTGAACATCGCCCTCTTCGAACTGGCGGGATGCGGCGCGGAGGATGTGCGCCCGGGCCTCGTCGGGTTCGGACCAGACCAGCGCCGCCACGTCCTGCAACTGATCACGGAACCCATAGGCTCCGCCAGATTGGTACAACGCAGATCTTGCCCAGACCCGGCAGCTTAGCACCTGAGTCAGGAGCCAGCGGTTCATGAGAAGGTCCATTGCCGGGTCCGGTGTGCGGACCTGGATGGTCTCAAGTCGGTTCCTCCACGAACGCTGGACGGCAACCAGCGTCTTCGCGGCCTCGTCGGGCACGCGGTACTTGAGGACCAGTCGCCTCACGTGCTCGCGGGATTCCCCCTGGCCGAGCAGGAAAACGACCTCGGCCGTCTCCCCCGCGGCCAGGGTCAAGGGGACCTGCACGGCCCCGCACGGATCCATCGCCACGCCCGTCCTTCCCGAGAGCGCCACTCGTTTCAGGGCCACGGGCGAGGATCGCGAGCCATTGCGGCCGAGGAACTCGGTTCGATCGCCGGTCAGGCTGCGGGGCCGACGATCCACGTCCAGGAACGCCACCCGTTCGCCGAACTCTTGGCTCGACGGATTGAGGGCGAGCAACGCGCCGGTCTCCGGGTCCTCTTCCGTGACGATGTGCATGGCGTTCGCCGCGCTCGTGGTGCCGAGGACCCATTCGGCGTAGTAGGTCGCGGAGAGACGTCGGGGAGAAGATCCCGTGTTGGTGACCTTCAAGATGACGATCTTCACCGGGTCGTCGGGCGGGACGAACAGGGTCAATTGGTGCACAAGTCCATGGGTGTTTTTTTCAAAGGTTGTCGATCCCGGTCGATGACGGACCAGGGTTTCGGTGTCTGAAAGGATGGGACCGGGCGTGGGGCACCATATTTCGCCGGTCGACTCGTCGCGAAGATACACGACCTCGCCCGGAGGGTCCGAGACCGGGTCGTTGTTCCATGCCGTGAGCCGGTTCGCCTGGCTATTCTCGGCCCAGGTGTTGCCCGCCCCCCATTCCGAGATCAGGAAACCGAACGAGGGGTTGGCGATCACATTGATCCAGGGCGCGGGGGGGAGGGCGGGGCGAGGCGGAGCGGGATGGTAACTCTTGCCGTTACGCCGGACATCGACCGGGGCCGGCGACTTGACCACGATCACATAGTCCTGATCGTCACGCGCAAAGCCGCCAAGACCGTTGAAGAAATCGAGATCGGGGACCGCCAGGCGGGCAGCACCGCTCGCGCGGCGAGTCTCTCCGGAGCCGAGCAGCGCCGGGGGCAGAGGGGCCATCCGCTCGATCCGGTCGAGCTGCTCGCCGAGCGGGCCTCGATCGCCGATCAGGACCACGCGGGCCACGGCCTGGAGGAGCGTACGGTCCTCGTCCCTCGCGTGAGTGGCCTTGCGGATGAAGATCCCGGTGGGTTGATCCACCAGATCGTTGCCTCGGATCAGGTCCATGAGGCTCTGGTGAAGTTCGTTCAGATAGGTGGAGTGCTCCTCGTTCCAGAGCACCAGGTCGAACAGCACGCCACGCAGCCGCAGATAGGCGTGGGCCTCGACGAGTTGGTGGGCCAGGGCGAGCTCCTCCGCGTCCCCGATCCTGACCAGGACGATCGGCCAGTCGCCGGAGATGCCGTGCCTCCAGAGGCTCGACAACGGCTGCCGGTTAGCGGCAATGACCGAGGCATCGGCCCGCAGAGCCGACCCCGCGTAGATGAGGTGCGAGGCCAGCCTCTGGAACAGGTGGGACGTGTCGGCCGAGAGGTTGCGTTGCCGATGCTCGACCTGGCTATGGGCCCACGCGACCTCGAACGCACGCGCCGGGGCGAGGAGGTTCGAATATTGATCGGCCAGGTCAGCGGCCTGCTCGCGGGTCTCGGCGAACGCCGTGGTGAAGCAAAGGGTGGACGACGTCCCCGGGTCGAGCTTCACGACCCGGCGCAGGCTCACGATCGGGTCGAGGACCGGCCCGGTCGTCCCCGAAAGGACCGCGCCCGGGTCGAGCGCGGCCGGGTCGGCGGTGGAACGACCCCGGCCGAGGAATCGGGCCCGATCCGTCTCGAACTGCACCTCGCCCCGGGCCGACTCGTCGCTCGCCACCACATGCACCGCCCAGACCGAAGGCTGCTCGGAGGCCCGAGGACGACGGCGGCTGAGCAAGGCGCTCGGGCCGGGCAGCCACTCCGTCTCGATGAAAAGCTTGCCGAAGGCCGGGTGCGAGGCGTCGGCGTTCAGGGGCAGGAGCACGACCTCGGCGTAGCTGGTCACCTCGACATCGCGGGGTCGCGAGTCGTGGTTCGTGACGGTCACGCGACGGACCTCCAGGGGGGCCTCGGGCGACACGGCCACTTCCAGGAAGGTCTCGATCTGGCCGTCGCGACGGCGAAACGTGGCCTTGTCGGTCGAGAACACGACCTCATAAAACTCGGGCGTACGGCACATGGGCTGGAAGCCCGCCGACCAGACGGTCTCGGCGGAAGAATCGCGCAGGTAGAGGAACTGGCCCCAGTTGTCGCAGGTGGGGTCTTCATTCCAGCGCGTGATCTCGCGATCCCGGAACCGGCTCCGCCCCGATCCAGCATTGGTGAGCATCACATGAAAGTTGGTGTTGGAAAGCACATGGGTGCGGGGCGCCGGCGTGGAGGCGGTCGTGAGCCTCCGGTTCATGAGCGGGATGCCCGCGGCTCGCCCCTCGGTCGAGGACTCGACGAACTCCGAGGGCTCGACCATGGGCGCGTCGCGGGGGATGCGTTCCTGGAGAAGCAGCTCGGCGGCGCGGACCATGGGCTCGGAGTGGAACCGCCGGGGCATGGGCTCGTCGAGCAGGGCATTGCCGAGCGCCACAAGGCTCATCCCCTGATGGTGGGCCATGTACTGGCGGATGACCACCGAGGTGGCCCCCTTCGGCACGCGTTCGGGGGTGAAGTCGATCGCCTCGTAGAGGCCATAAGGTCCCACGCCCCCCTCGGCCGCGATCCTCCTGAGGTTGACGATCGCCTCGCGCGGGGCGATCATCGTGGCCAGGGCCGTCGCGTAGGGGGCGATCACCGTGTCCTTCTCGAGCCCGCGCTTCAGGCCAAGGCCCGGCACACCGAACGATTGATATTGGTAGTCGCCCTCAAGATACTGGGCATTGTACGCGGATTCGGAGATGCCCCAGGGGACGCCCTTCTGGGCCCCGTACTCGATCTGCCTCGCCACGGCCGTGCGGGCGGCGTCGGACACGAGCGTGTCGGGCATGGCCTTCAGCATGAGCCGGGGCATGAGGTACTCGAACATGGTCCCGCCCCACGAGATCAGCCCCACGCGGCCCACCGATCGGATGAACGGGCGGCCGAGCATGAACCAGTGCCGACGAGGCGCATCGCCACGCGCCACGGCAAGGAAGCTCGTGAGGCACGACTCCGACGCGAGCAGGTCGTAGCACGAGTTGTCCAGCCGACCCAGGGCCAGGTTGCACCCGATGGTGTACAGATTGCGCTCGGCCTTGTACAGCGGTGAGAAATCCATCGCCGCCGCGTAATTCCCCGCGCGATCGGAGAGGCGTTCCAGACGACCGATCAGATCGGAGGCCACCGAGCCGCCCTCGGCCTCGCCCGGCGAAAGGAAGCCGGGAGCCTTCGCGGACAAGGCCTCAAGCTCGGCGCGATGCTGCTCCAGATTGCGGGCCAGGATCGCTAGACTCGGCGCCCGGTCCACGGCCTCCCGCACAGCGGCCCAGGACTCCGAAGGATCCTGATGGTCGCGAAGGGCTGCGAGATGGGGGACGATCGCCGCAAGCTCGGCGCGTCGCTGGGCGATCTCCGAGGCGAGTCGGCGGGACCAGAGCTCCATCGGCTCGGGAGGCGATCCACCGGCCGCTTCGAGCGAGCGAATCTTGCCCAGGATCGCCAGCGTGGACCAGTCCAGTCGGGCGAGCCAGTCCTCCGTCGCGACGAACCCGGCGGGCTCTTCCGTCAGGATCTGGGCCAGGTGCCCCAGGTCCAGAGCGACCCCGCGATGGATCGAAAGGGCTTCGGCCGACGTGGGAATCGGCATGGAGTCGAAGCTCTCAGCGACCAGGGCCAGGCTATCCCCGAGCCCCCGACCAGGATCCGGCCCGAGGACCGGGCCGTTGATCAGTTCCATCAGCCCCCTGCGTAAGGTGATCAGCGAACCCATCAGGTTCCCGCTATCCACCGTCGAGATATAGGCGGGGGGGAGGGGCTGAAGCGTCCGCGTGTCGTACCAGTTGTAGAAATGGCCCCAGTGCCTCTCCATGCGGTCGAACGTGGCGAAGGTTTTTTCGAGGCGTTCGGCGACCGTCCTCGGCCCGATGTAGCCGAAGTCATAGGCCGAGAGCGTGGAGAGCAGCAAGAGCCCCTGGTTCGTGGGGGAGGTCCTGTGGGCCACGCGACCGTCGGGGAATTCCTGGTGATTGTCGGGAGGGAGCCAGTTGTCGGTCTCGCCGACGAAGGTCTCGAAGAACAGCCAGGTCTTGCGGGCGAGTTTGCGGAGTTCCGCCTGTTCGGCGGGGGTCAGGACCTGGGCCTTCTGCCCCCTCGGCCGGCTCACCCACCAGGCGATCAGGGGGGACAGCCCCCAGGCCGCGAGCAAAGGCAGGGCCGCATTGAGGGCCGCCGGATTCACGGTCGCGATCAGCGCGGTGATGGCCAGGGCGAGGGCCGGGGCGGGCCACATGCTCACGAAGAAACTCAAGAGCCCCGTGCCGAGGCGACGCTCGGTGGACGCGGCCGTCTCCCATTCGAGCATGTTTCGATGCGACACGAAGAGTCGGAAGAGCGTCCGGGCGGTGGCATCGCAGAGGTTCCGGGCCTGATCCGCGAGGAACGACGTGGACATGGCCACCTGCGCGATCGTGGCCGGAACGCGGTCTCGCCAGCTCAGGAACCCGGAGAGCTTCCGGCTCCGCGCCGCGCCGAGCACGGTCGCCAGCACGAGCTGGATCAGCGGCAGGACCATCAAGGCCATTCCGGCGCAAGTCCAGGCCCAGGGCGAGCCCGGCAGGACCGTCCAGCCCAGGATGAGCATCAGCACCAACGCGGGCGGGACCAGACTCCGTCGCAGATTGTCCAGCAGCTTCCACCGCTCCAGGGTCGGAAGAGGATTCCGCCGAGGGCCCGTGGGGCTCGGGAACACGCGTCCGAGCCAGGGCAGGAGCTGCCAATCGCCGCGAACCCAGCGATGCTCTCGCCGGGCAAACGCGTGATAACGGGCGGGGAAGTCGTCGAACAGCTCGGTGTCCGAGATCAACCCGCAGCGCGCGAAGTTCCCCTCGATCAGGTCGTGGCTGAGGATCTGGTTATCGGGAAAGGTGTGGCCGGTCGCGGCCTCGAAGCTGTCCAGCTCGTAGATCCCCTTGCCGGTGAACGACCCCACGCCGAAGAGGTCCATGTAGGTGTCGGACGCCGCCGCCGAGTAGGGGTCGATCCCGCCGGACGACGCGAGGATCGCCGCGAATCGCGAGTGGGTCGCGGCCGTGAGATGGAAGCTCACCCGGGGCTGCAGGACCGCATGGCCCTCGACCACCCGGCCCACTTCGGGATCGAACCGAGGCTCATTCAGGGGATGGGCGATCGTGCCCACGAGCCGACGCGCGGTGTCTCGCGGCATCTGGGTGTCGGCATCCAGAGTGATCACATAGCGCACGTCGCTCAGGAGCGCCGGGTCGTGGCTGAGCGTCGCGTAGCTGGTATCCTGGGCGCCGCGCACCAGGCGATTGAACTCGGAGAGCTTCCCGCGTTTGCGTTCCCAGCCCATCCATTTGCCCTGGATCGGATTCCAGAGGCGGCGGCGGTGAAACAGGAAGAATCGAGGGGACTCGGGCGAGGCCAGTCGTTGATTCAGGGCATGGACCCGTTCCAGGGCGTCGCGGAGGATCGGCCCGTCCTCGGGCCTGTGCTCCTCGTCGGCGTCGGCGAAGTCGGTCAGCAGCGCGAAGGTGAGGTTCGTGTCGGGGTTCGCCAGGTAGTGGATCTCCAGGCGTTCGAGCAGGACCTCGATGCTGCTGGCCCTCACGAGCATGCTCGGCATGACCACGATGGTCGCGCAGTCGGCCGGGATGCCGTCCTTCATTTCCCGCTTGGGGAGCACGCGGGGCGGGATGAACAGCGTGAGCAGGTGATTGACCAGCCCCACGGCAATCTCGCTCATGGGCAGGAATAGCGCGAGCAGGGCCGCCACAACCATCAGGTCGAATCGCCCGAACGAGGCGGCCACCGAGAACAGAATCACGCCGAGGATCGTGAGGATCGAGCCAAAATACACGGCCCGCGGGTGATCCAACCCCCAACGAAGGGCCCTCTCCTTCCATCGAGGACGAAACCCGAACTCGGTGCGGAGACGGTCGGCACCGCGATCCACGAGGTAGTAACCCACATGGCTGCGCGAGGGTCTCTCGCCCTGGGCCTGGGCCAGGGCGGCGAGCTCGACGGCTCGCCTCGCCACCTCCTCTTCGCCGGTCGAGGAGCGCCTGGCGATGGTTTCCAGCTCGCGTCGCTGGCGGTCTCGCGTGGGGAAATCCTGGAGCGCATAGACGCCCGAGGGGTCCTGGCGGAGGATGGCCTCCACGCGGCTGACTCGCTCGAAGAACACGTTCCAGTCCAGAGCCGCGAGCAGCCTGAGGCCGATCACGCAATTGCCCACGCTCACCTGGTTGGCCGCCTGGCGGTGATATTCGCGCCTCAGGGTCTCGTTGGCGTCCATCGCGTTGGCAAGCAGGTCGCCCTCAAACCGTCCGATCGCCGCCGAGCTGGATTGCCCCTGGTCCCTCAGGAGCCGGACGACCCGCACCACGAAGGGGTCGGTAAGCTCGGGGTTCGGAAATCGCGTGGAGGTCGTTGACGCGGCCAGATCGAGGCCTTCGGCGACGAACCGATCGGCCCTCTCCCTCTCATCCCAGCCCCAGGTCATCTGCTCGGCCAGTCGCCGAAGATTCTCCAGCAGGACGAGCCGGAACATGGTGGGGAGGGCCCAGATCTCGCCGATCGTGAGGGGGGCGACCTCTTGAAAGCTCTCGACGAAGCGGGTG
This sequence comes from Planctomycetales bacterium, assembly GCA_031411935.1. GTDB lineage: Bacteria > Planctomycetota > Planctomycetia > Isosphaerales > Isosphaeraceae > JAQGHR01. The sequence goes on from JANOBY010000375.1 coordinate 9,564, forward strand.
ATCCGCGTCTCGTCGAGCTCGCAATCGGTGTGGGCCGCCACGGCCAGGGCCAGGGCATAGACCCGCGGATAGCCGACGAGGGGGGCCACCCCGAGCTTGGGCAACTCGCTATCGTAGCCCGCCGGCAGGTCTTGGCGCACCTCGCGCAGGACCTCCTCGACGATGTGATAATTGTCGGCGAGCCACTCGGCGTCGGTGCTGCGCGAGTCGCCGATCTTCTCCAGGGAGAGGATGCGCTTGTGGGTCGCACTCAGGATCCGGCCATTCTCCTCGAAACGGCGCAGGAGCGGGCTGGTGCGGGAACGCTTCCGGCGCAGGTCGCTGACCTGAGCCAGCGAGCGGGCCAGGGCTTCCAGCCGTTCAAGCCCCAGGAGCTCCGCCCGGATCGGGCCGAGATGCCGGGGGTCGAGGTGGGGAACCGCGAGGGGAGAAAGGACGGGCGATGCGACGGTCTCGAGCGACGAGGAACTCATCCTGGGGAACGGCTCCATGAGGATCACGGCGATACCAGATCCAGATCCTGGTTCGCCAGCATGAATCGATTATAACAAAATCCGCCTGCCGATCCCTCTCCGGGTTCACGGCCCGGCAAGGACGTCGCGCATCTTCGACGACGACCACGGACACATCCGGCTGCCATGCATTTACCAGACCAAATCGCGAGGCTCGTCATGACGGATGGTCAATTCCCGACAAGTTATTCGAATTTTCCTATGTGAATTCCACCAACCCCAGGAGAGTCCCCCACGCAGACCTCAATCCGCCGAATTCGCTTTCCCGATCTGGTGAAGTGGAGAGAAAATCCTCCACTCCGCGAGCAGAAAAATTCCCACGCGGTGATTGAAAGCGAGCCATAACGTTCTAAAATCAGGTGAGTTTGGGCCACCAGCGATGTTGGCCCGGAATTCAAGAGGTTCCACGGACGAAAGGAGTCGGCCGATCACCCCCCGGATGGGGTCCTCACGGGAGAGCCTGTCTCATGATCGGTAACGGCGCAGGGAAGACCAGGGGCCTGATGGCCGCGGGTTCGGCAGTGATGGTCTCGGGATGGATGCTGGTCGCGGGCGCGGCCCAGCAGGTTCCCGCTCCCGCACCGGCGGCCACGCCCAAGCCCGCCGCGGGCGACGAGGCGGGCGTGACCGCGCTGCTGAAGGCCGTGAATGAGGCTTACAACAAGGCCGACGCCAAGGCGCTCTCCGACCTGTTCGCCGACGACGCCGCGATGATCAACTCCGACGGCGAGGAAACTCGGGGTCGCGACGCGATCACGAAGCAGTACGAGGCCGCGTTCAGCGCCGGCCCGACCGCACAGATGGTGGGCGAGGTCGATGTGATTCGCTTCCCCTTGCCCGACGTGGTCTCGGTCGCCGGCGTGTTCGAGCTCCGCGACGACCAGGGGGCCGCGGTCTCGTTCGGCCGCTTCGGCCTGCTGGGCGTCCGCAAGAACGGGGCCTGGAAGGTGGCAGAGCTCCGCGACTACTCCGTCCAGGAGCCCGAGCCCGTGAACCACTACGCCAAGCTCCAGGAGCTGGAGTGGATGGTCGGCGACTGGCTCGACGAGACCCCGGAAGCCAAGATCTCGACCTCCATCCGATGGGCCGAGGGGCAGAACTTCCTCGTCCGAACTTACAAGATGGAGATCGAGGGCGTGCCTCCCACGAGCGGGACCCAGTGGATCGGCTGGGACCCCCAGTCCCACCAGATCAAGTCCTGGGTCTTCGACTCCGAGGGGGGGCACGGCGTGGGAGCCTGGACCCG
>JANOBY010000376.1:0-10116 GCA_031411935.1 Planctomycetales bacterium
AAACCGGTGCCACAGCGACGAACTTTTCTGGCATCTTGGCCGCGAGCCCCCAGGCGCCCATGCCTCCCATCGATAGACCCGACAGGATAATCCGATTGGGGTCGATCTTGTGCATGGTCGAGACCTCGTTGAGAGCCGCGAGCGCAGCCGTAATGTCCTCGGAATCCGGGGCCCAGGTTGTCCTCGCCTGGGGAAAGATCACGATCATGGGGAAACGAGCAGGATCGGCCGCGATGATCGGTCCCATACCGGCCTGGGTCGGGAGGACTCCATCCTCTCCCCTCTCGCCCGATCCGTGGAGAAAGAATACCGCCGGGTAAGTCTTCGCGGGGTCATAGCCCGTGGGGAGGAAAATGGAATACTTCCTGCCAGTCGGCTTAAGAGTTCGAAGGTGAAAGCCCTCGGTCGCCGCGTTATCATCCCTGGGGATCGGGAGCTCCTGGATGTGGATGTCCTTGAATTCAATCTGCATCGGGCCGCCGGCATGGATCTGGACCGCGATCTTGCCGCTCGTCGGGATCGCCTCATCTTTCTCCACGTAATCGACCGAGGTCACTCCGTTGAGCGTTAGGGTGATGTGCCTCCCCATGCAACGGACCACGTAGTGATTCCAGGCGTTCTGGTTCACGCTGGCCTGCACCTTCTCGGAGCCCTGAACGAGAACCTTGTTCCGTCGAGATTCGTCGTACAGCGCCCCCCAGTAATTCTGGCCGATGTCGGCCTGATAGCCACTCATCTCATGACCCGGAATCCGGACGCTGCGAAACTGGACGCCACTGTTCGAGTTCTTCTCGCCCGTCATGCGGAAGGAGAACTTGAGGATGAAGTCCTCATAGTCCTTCGTGGTCGAGAGAAAGTCGTTGTGATCAAGGCCAGGAGAGGTTCCCACGAGGCAGCCATTCTTGACCGACCACAAGGCTTTGTCCCCCTCCCACCCTTCGAGCGACTTGCCATCAAAAAGTGGCTTGAACCCTGCGGTCTCCACGATCGCCGGCTCGCCCTTGAGAATTCGGGCCCATCGGTTCACGGTCGTGACGAAATAAGTGCCCCCTCCGTCGCTCTTGCCGGGAGCCGATCCGTACTGACCATCGGCCTGACGATGGGAAGCCAGATAGGCTCCAAGAGAATCCAGATCCGGCTTGACCTTCATCATGAAGAGAGCCCGCATGATGCGGTAGGTCGTCTCCAGATCCGAGGCCCCTCCGTCACGCGACCATCCACCGTCAGGACGTTGGCCCTGCTTGAGGACGGCAACCACGGCGTCCTGATTCTCGATCGGAAAGCCCATCCTGAGCAGCGATGCCGCGTACGATCCGGTCATGCGGGGACGAGCTTCGCCCTCGCCCCAACTCCCGTCAGGTTTGCGATCGGCGATGAGCTTCGCCTGCCACGTGGGGAAGTCAGCCGAGGTCGCTCTCACCGATTCGAGCCCGGCGATCGCGATCCGAATCTCATCGAATTCGTCGGCCTCTCGAGTGAAGTAAGCGATAGCTCCATTGACGATCTCGGGCCGGGCGTTACCCAACTCGCCCACGGCCATCAGGCCGGAAGCGGTGATCGAGCAGTTCGAGTTGGATCCTCCCGGCTCCGAGACGAAGCCCCCCGTCTTGGGATCGAAACACGAGAGCACAAAGGAGCGGCATGCGTCCACGTTGGGGATCGATCCGCCGACATTCTTGAGGATGCGGATCGCCGATGAGGTGGAACCGAGGGTCGACTTGCCGCCCCTGGTGACCCCGAAACCTCCGTCCGGGTTCTGCCCCGACTCGATCAGCCGAGCCGTTTGCTGGATCTCTTCCGGCGTTTGTGCGGAGCAGAACGATACGGCCAGGCAAAGGAGGAGGGCCGGCAGGTGTAAAGGTCTCATCGCGATCCTCAATGAACTCTGTGACCGGGAGAGGGTAGGCCCCAGTCTGCCATGCAGACGACTCCCGGGCAACGGGCTAACGTCGCGCTTGTACATGGCCCATGGTTCGCACTAGGATTGGCCTGGAAACGATCGAGAACCCCGCCGTTGAGGACTCTTCATGCCCGCGAGCTTCGTGATCGATATGGACGGAGTGATCTATCATGGGCATCGTCTGATCCCGGGGGCGCTCGATTTTCTGGCGAGGTTGGAGTCCGGAGGTCATCGTTTTCTCTTCTTGACGAACAACAGCCAGTGGACTCCGAGAGACCTCAAGCATCGGCTCGATGTCCTGGGGATCTCCGTTCCCGAGGAAGCTTTCCACACCTCGGCGCTTGCGACCGCCGAGTTCCTTCGCCAGCAGAAGCCCGGGGGGACGGCCTATGTGATCGGGGGAGCTGGCCTGACCAACGCTCTTTACGACGCCGGGTACACCCTCACCGAGCGGAACCCTGACTATGTGGTGGTTGGAGATACCCGCAGCTACGACTTCGAGAAAATCGAGCGGGCAATCCGCATGATCATCGGAGGGGCTCGCTTCGTCGCGACGAACCTCGATCTCACCGGCCCTTCCGAGGATGGAATTCAGCCTGCGTGCGGCGCTCTCGTGGCCCCGATCGAGCTCGCCACCGGCAAGAAGCCTTATTTTGTCGGTAAACCAAACCCATTGATGATGCGTACGGCCCTCAAAAAGATGGGAGCCCACGCGAGCGAGTCGTTCATGGTGGGCGACCGCATGGACACCGACATTATCGCAGGGACCGAGGCGGGCATGCGTACAATCCTCGTCCTCACCGGGGTGAGCTCACGAGAGACCATCGATGCCTATCCTTACCAGCCGACGCATGTCTTCGAGAACGTCGGCGAGATCCCAGTGGATCGGATTGGTTGACCAAAAACGTGAAGTGGGGCCAACAGCTTGACGCTGTCGGCCCCTCTTCGGGTCCTTGCGATCGCGATCACGCTCAGGCTTACTCGACGCCGATCAGCTCGACCTCGAAGATGAGGACCGAGTTCGGCGGGATGCTCGGCCGCCCACGCTCACCATAGGCGAGGTTCGACGGGATGAAGAGCTGCCACTTGGCCCCGACCTTCATGAGTTGCAGGGCCTCGGTCCAACCTGCGATCACGCCATCAACGGGGAAGCTTGACGGCTCGTTGCGCTTGTACGAGCTATCAAACTCGAAGCCGTCCAGAAGCTGGCCCTTGTAATGGGCGACCACCGTATCGGTCAGCTTGGGCGTGGCCCCCGTCCCGTCCTTCATGACCTTGTACTGGAGGCCGCTTTTCAGGGTCTTCACGCCCTCCTTGGTCTTGTTCTCCGCCAGGAACTTTTCTCCATCCTGGGCGTTCTTCGAGCCGGCGACCTTGGCCTCGGCGTCACCCTTCTCCATCGCGGCGGCGCGCTTGGCGGTGATTTCCTTCTCGAACTCGGCCATGCAGCCGTCGATCTCGGCCTTGGTGAGGGCGGGCTTGGCATCGGCCAGGCCATCCGCGATCCCCTTGGCGATGGTCGCCGGATCGAGATCGATCGACTGGCGCTTGAGGTTCTGGCCAAGGCTCAGGCCGATGCTGTAGCTGACCTTGGCCTTCAGATCCTTGAGGGTCGAGGCCGAATCGGCGGCTTTGGGCTCAGTTTTGGGGTCCTGACCGGCGGCCGATCCGACAATCAGGCCAACTCCGACCAACCCGAGGGAGAGCAACTTCTTCATCCGATTTCCTTCGTGAGGCCAATCGAGCGCGACAATCCACTCCGCAGGCTTCGGCCAGCGGCCAGGCCAAATTGTATCGGGCCTCATCGCTTACGCAAAGCCCTTCCGTGGACAAGCTTGCGTTACCGATCACACGATCGTTCCACGGTCGGGACGGTTCCACGCGGGATCCTCGATGTAGAATGAGGCCGACGCGTGGCAGGATCGCTACATGACTCTCGAAATCAGGGGTGTGACGAACCTGGGATGGGTCGTCGTGTCATCACTTTGGCCGGGCATCGATCCGGCCCGGAATCGATCGGGCATAGGGGGTTGAGAATGGAGGCGAAGGACCCGATGGTGCCGGCGAGTGCCGATCAAGATGTCGAGCGGATCGGGTTCCTCAGCGAGCTTCGCCCGATGCTCGGGCTGGCCCTGCCTGTGGTCGTCGCCGAACTGGGTTGGATGGCGATGGGCCTGGTGGACACGGTGATGGTCGGCCCTCTAGGCAAGGAGGCGATCGGGGCCGTTGGGCTGGGAAACATCCTGTTCTTCGCGGTCGCCGTGTTCGGGATCGGGCTCTTGCTCGGTATGGACACCCTGGTCTCGCAGAGCTTCGGTGCGGGTGACGTCAAGGACTGCCACAGATCGCTCGTCCAGGGGATCTATCTGGCACTCGGCGTCTCGATCCCGCTCATGGTCCTGATCGCCCTGACGATCCCGCTCATGAGGGTCTCGGGGATCGCGCCCGATGTCCTGAAGCTGGCAATACCCTATCTGGGGATCCTGAACTGGGGGCTCCCCCCCCTGCTCGTGTTCTTCGCCATTCGGCGTTATTTGCAAGGCATGAACCTCGTCGCGCCGGTGCTGCTTGGACTGCTCGCGGCCAACTTGGCGAACTGGTTCGGGAACTGGTTGCTCGTGACGGGACGATGGGGATTTCCTGCACTTGGAGTGTCGGGGTCGGGGTGGGCGACCGTAGTGTCACGATTCGCCATGCTGGCCATGGGTCTCTCTTACGCGATCTGGCACGGGGTTGCCAATATTACGGGTCTCCTCCAGGTCTCACTTCGACCCGATCGTGCCCGACTTCGAGAGTTACTGGCGATCGGCCTGCCCTCGGCCGTCCAGGTCACCCTGGAGGTCATGGTCTTCGGCGCCGCGGCCGTGCTGGCCGGACGGCTCGGGGAAACGGCCATCGCCGCACACGAACTGGTCCTCCAGATCGCCGGAACGGCCTTCATGGTTCCGCTGGGGATCGCCTCGGCGGGAGCCGTGCGTGTCGGTCACGCGATCGGCCGCAATGATCTCCGTGGATCTGCGCTATCGGGTTGGACGGCGATGGCCATCGGCGCAGGCTTCATGGCATGTTCCGGCCTGACCATGTTGCTGATCCCCGGCCCCATCCTCGGCGTGTTCACGGTCGATCCGACGCTTCTCCAGACCGCACGATCGTTGCTCGTGGCCGCGGCAGTCTTCCAGGTCTTTGATGGCCTCCAGGTCGTGGGCTCAGGCGTGCTCCGTGGGCTCGGAGAGACCCGCGTCCCCATGCTCGCCAACCTGTTCGCACACTGGGGCATCGGGCTGCCCACCGGCTACTTGCTGGCCTTTCCTGCTCATATGGGTGTGGTGGGATTATGGATCGGCCTTGCCATCGGCTTGATCGTCGCGGGGGTGATTCTGGTCGTCACTTGGGCCCATCGGTCGCGGGCACGCTGATCATCCCGAGGCCCAGCTCCAGCTCGACGGTTTTGGGAGCCAACGGGCCCCACTCTCGGGCCTCTTGAACCATCGAGAGCGTGGTCTTATCATGCTGGCCGGGCTTGAGCCCGACCGACCCGGTCTACTCTGGGAGTCTACCGCGATGATGTTTCGCCGCTCGTTGCTCGCTTCGACCCTGGCCTTGACGCTGGCCGTGACGGCCTCAGCCGAGGAGTTCAAGGTCGACGCGACCCACAGCTCAGTGGTGTTCCGCGTGAAGCACATGAACACGAGCTATGCCTATGGACGCTTCAACGCCCTGGCGGGGACATTCACGATCGACGAGGCCGACCCTGCCGAGTCGAAGTTCGACTTCACGATCAAGACCGACAGCATCGACACGGCCAATGCCGGCCGAGACACCCACCTGAAGAACGCCGACTTCTTCAACGCCAAGCAGTATCCGAACATCACCTTCAAGAGCAAGTCGGTCAAGTCCAGTGGCACGAGCGTGTACGAGGTGGAAGGCGACCTCACCCTGCATGGGGTCACCAAGCCCATCACCGTGACGATCGAGCACACGGGCAGCGGCAAGGATCGCAGCCAGAAGGCCATCGCCGGGATCGAGTCGGTCTTCACGATCAAGCGCAGCGACTTCGGAATGAAGGGCCTGATCGGGCCCGTGGCCGACGAGGTGAAGGTCATGCTGTCCTCCGAAGGCGTGGCCGCCAAGTAACTCGATCCCTCGCGGAGGCAAGGCGATGAGCGGCTTCGGCCATTTCCCCGCAGGGATCGGCGCGGCGGTCCTGATCGCCTTCCTCATCTCGGGGTTCTCCGCCCTGATCGCCCGCAGGAACCCGACCGGGGGAAGGCCAGGCTGGGGGATCGCACTGGGCGTTGGCCTCGCCTATCTTGCGGGCCACGCGTTCGTGCACGAATGGGTCCAGGCCGCGAGGTTCGAGGACCTGCGAAAAGCCTTCCAGGTCTGGGACGGTCAGGCGTCGGGCTTTCCGCTCTTCCCCGGTGATGCTGTGGACTGGCTGCCGTGGGTCGCGGGGCTGGCGATGGTCTGCGGGCTCCTGGATTCCACCTGGCCCGCCCCGCGCTGGACGCGATGGGAGAACGGGCTACTGCTCGTCAGTTTGACCCTCTGGCTGATCCTGTCCCCCCTGTTCGGAGGGACCTGGGAGCCCTTGCAAGGTCTCCGTTGGATGCTCGGTCTGGGCGTGGGCATGATGGCCTTCTGGCGGCTCCTGGAGGCGAGGGCCGGGACACTCGGCCGGTCCATGCCGCTAGTCCTTATGCTGATATCAACCGCTCTCTCGCTCTGCCTGGCGTTGTCCGGATCGCTCCTCTATGGAGGACTCGGAGGCGTGGTAGCCGCGATGTGTGGCGGCCTCTGGTGGGTCTCCTGGTTCGACCGGGGCATGAGCCTTGCACGACCGGCGATACCGAACTTCGTTGTCGTCTTCGCGGGTCTCACGCTTTGCGGTGTGTTCTACTCCGAGCTTCCAAGAGCCAGCGCCGTGATTCTTGCGATCGCCCCCCTGGTCACCTTTGTCGATCGCCTCCCGGTGGTCACTCGGCTCGGGGGATGGAAGGCCTCGGCCATCCGGTCGGTCGTCCTCTTGCTCCCCCTGGCCGGTGCCGTCGCTTGGACGTTTTCTTCCAGGCCCGAGGAGACGACCTACGACTCCTATGGCGTCGCCACTCCCGATGCGCTGGGGACTCTGGTCACGACGGGTCGATGACAGGACGGGGCTGTTCGTGCTGAAGATTCCGCGAAGTCAGTCGGACTTGGGGGTCCGGATCCCGGCTGAAGGCCCCCAATTCGACCCTGGATTGGGTTCGTTTTGGCTTCGTTTTGGGTTCGTTTCGGCTTCGTTTTTCCCACATCCGGCGAAGCCTCCCTTCCCAACCGCGTCCCAAGTCATTATCCGCGAACCCTATCCGCGTAATCCCTCTCCTCGACCCGGTCGCCAAATTGGGTTCGTTCTGCAAATTCACGTTTTCGCGAGATCCCGGTTCCTCGGCCGTCCAGGGTTGCCCGGCACGATGCTCCAGGTTGTCAACGAGCGCCCGAGGGGCGCGTGGCCCCACGACTTCATAGTATCGAGATCCCCCCTGCCCGCGATCGTTCCTGTTCACGATTGCGTTTCCGAATCCCTCCACGCAGGTCAGGGGGAGACGTAATCGAGGATCTGGGCGATCTGGCCGCGCAGATCTTTTCGGTGGACGATCAGGTCCAGAAACCCGTGCTCAAGGAGGAATTCGCTGGTCTGGAACCCCGGGGGCAGCTTCACGCGGACCGTTTGCTCGATGACCTTGGGCCCGGCGAAGCCGATCAGTGCCTTGGGCTCGGCCATGATCACGTCTCCCTGGGTCGCGAAGCTTGCCGCCACGCCGCCCATGGTGGGGTGGGTCATCACGCTGAGATAGAACCCCCCCGCCGCGTGGTGGCGTCCGAGAGCCACGGAGACCTTGGCCATCTGCATGAGCGAGTAAATCCCCTCGTGCATCCTCGCCCCGCCCCCCGACCCGCTGATGATGATCATGGGCAATTTGTTACGGGTGGCCTCCTCGATGGCCCGCGTGAGTTTCTCGCCGACGACGGACCCCATCGACCCCATGATGAACCGGCTGTCCGTCATCCCGAGCACCACCCGGATGCCCTTGATGAAACCCTGCCCGACCACGGCCGCCTCGTTCAGCCCGGTCCGTTCCTGCTCGCTCTTCACGCGATCCGGGTAGGGACGGCGGTCGTTGAACTGGAGCGGGTCGCCGGGACGCAGGTCCTTGTGCCACTCCTCGAACGTGTCGGCGTCCAGGAGCTGGTTGATCCGCTCGTAAGCCGTGATCGAGAAGTGGTGCTGGCATTGTGGGCAGACGCCGAGGTTGCGCTCGACTTCCTTGCGGAAGAGCGTGGCCCCGCACCCGTCGCACCGCATCCATACCCCTTCCGGCACACCCATCGACCGTCCTCCTTGAGCATTCCATCAGTGCAGGTTGATCACACATGAACGAGCGACACGATCAGTCAGGCTTCAAGCACTTCGATTTGTTCGAAGCCGCCCGTGGGCATGACCACGTCGAGATGCACGCGAGACTCGCGGCGGAGATAGCATGCGATGAGTTGGGCCAGCGGCTCGCCCGCGATCAGGCCCAGGGTCTCTTCGCGATGACGGCGGATCAGGGGCTTGAGCGTGGCGTGAATCCGGGTCATGGCCTCGGCGACCGTCTCGCCCTGCGGCGGGCAGATCGTGCACGGGTCGTCCTGCCACTGACGAAAGAGTTTCAGGTTACGTCGCTTGATCTCGTCCAGTTGCAGGCCCTGCCAGAGGCCCTGATCGAGGTTGCGAAGCTCGTCGATCCGCTTGGGCCGGAGCCTGAGGGCCTTCCCCACGGCCTCGGCAGTTCGTCCCACGCTCTCGCCCGGCCCAAAGTACAGGGCGGCGATCGAGGCGCCGGCGATGTTCTGCGCGAGTTGGGCCACTTCCGACTTCCCTCGCTCGGAAAGCGGAATATCCAGGACGCCCTGGAGGCGATCCTGCTCGTCGTAAACGGTGGCTCCGGGGCGAATCAGGACGACCTTGGTCATACATGCGCGACGGAGCCGGCCCTCATGCAGCCGGGTCATCGCCTCACCTGATCCCGCGACTTGTCGCCAGGGCCAACTCGGCCAGGCTTGCCGCGTAGTTGCCATCTTTACGCCAGATGAAGGACCCGACCACCAGTTGCGTGACCCCGGCCGAGACGACATCGGCGGCGTTGCCTGGCTTGATCCCGCCGTCGATGGCGATCTCCATCGTCGGGCGAAGCGATCGGAGGGCTCGGACCTTGTCGAGGACCGCGGGCTCGAAACTCTGACCACCAAAGCCCGGCATGACGCTCATGACCAGGATCTTATCGACTTCCGCAAGAAACGGCGTGACCGATTCCACGGGAGTTGGGGGGTTCAGGGCGATCCCCGCGCGGCACCCCGAGCGGCGAATCGCCCGCAACAGCGGGACCGGCTCGGGGACGGCTTCGATGTGAAACGTGATCGCGTCGCACCCGGCCGCAATGAACGCGTCGAGGTAACGCGCCGGGTCGCTGATCATGAGATGGGCATCGAACGGCAGCGCCGTCCTCGGTCGCCAATCCCGGATCACGGGGGGGCCGTAGCTCAGGTTGGGCACAAAATGACCATCCATCACGTCGAGATGGGCCGCGACCGCCCCCGCCGCGGCGAGGGCGTGGAGCTCCTCGCCGATGCGGGCAAAGTCGCAATCCAGGATCGATGGAGTGACGAAGGGCCGAGGGGCAGCGTCGAGGGCGTCCAGGCGTTCGGGGCGTTCGGTCACCGTTGCGACCTTTCTGGATCAAACCTGAGCGGGGAGAGCATGGCTCAACGATCCGGAATGACCTTCAACGAGTTGAACGGCTTACCTTCGAGGGCCTCGAGGAACGCCCCGCCGCCGGTCGACACATGGCTCACCTTGTCGGCGAAACCATAAAGCTCGACCGCCTCGGCCGTCTCTCCGCCACCCACGGCGGTCACGCCCTGGGAGCTTCCCATGGCCTCGGCGATCCCCCTCGTCCCGTGGGAGAAGGGCTCGATCTCGAATTTGCCGACAGGGCCGTTCCACACAACGGTCCCGGCCGTCTTGATGATCTCGGAATAGAGGGCCACGGTGCGGGGGCCGATGTCGAAGCCTTCCCAGCCGTTGGGGATATCGCGACCGTCGATGATCTGGGTCTTCGCCGAGGCGTCCATCTTGTCGGCCACAAGGAAATCCACGGGGAGCACCAGCTTCGCTCCGGCCTTCTCGCTCAGGT
>JANOBY010000377.1:0-4260 GCA_031411935.1 Planctomycetales bacterium
GCTCGTGGCCGGTGTTCCCGTTCAACTCGCCCGACTTTCCGACGATCGCATTTCGACTCGTCTTGATCTCGATCAACTCCTCCGCGAAGAGAAGCCGGCGATCTCGCCTTCGACCTGGCTCGTCAACGGCTCGCGAGCAAGACCCATCAACGGCCCCGAACCCGTTCGTCTCGGACAGGTCGTCCCCGCGACCTCAGTTAGCGTCGCAGGCAACCCGGAAGTGCGCGCGGTTCTGAACCCTGATCCGCCCTTCCAGGCGGTCGCTGCTCGGCCTCCGCTGCGTCGCGAGGAGACGCCTCAACCGGTCACACCCGTCATCGCCCCAGGGGACCGCGTGATCCAGGCATTTCAGGAGACCATGCGCCAGTTCCTGGAGGTGCAACGAACCACCATGACGGCCTATCTCTCGTCCAGGAGATTAAGCAACCCGCAACCGGCGACCGGCGGTTCGCCCCAACCTCCCCCCCGAACGGTGCCGACACCCACCGCCGTTCTGCTGGAGGTCGTCCCACCCGCACCCGAGTCGCCCGTCTCACCCTCGCTGCCTTCCGTGAACGAGTCCGGAGTGGACCGCGACCAGGTGCTCAACTCCCTCGTGGCGATCGTGAGGGACCGGACCGGCTATCCCTCCGAGATGCTGCGGCAGGACCTGGATCTCGAAGCGGATCTGGGGATCGACTCCATCAAGCGGGTCGAAATCCTCGGCAGCCTCCGCGAGCGATATCCGCAGATCGCCACGACTCTCGACGCCACGGCGATGGACGATCTGGCGCGGGCGAAGACACTGGGCGCCATCGCCGATCGCTTCGCTCCGGCAAAGGTCGGAGAAGTCCAGGACCTCATCGAGAGTTCGAGTGTCCGCCGCTATTTGCTCGCGGAAGCGCCAGCGCCATTGTCGGGAAACCCGGCCGAGTTGGCGGAAGGTGGCGTGATCCTCGTGACGAATGATGGACGGGGGATCGCTCCGGAGCTGGCCTCTCGCATCGAGTCCCGAGGATATCATGTGCTGCTCGTGAATTCTGGACGAGGCCCCGGACAGGACGACCTCACCACCGAGCAAGGCGTGGACGCCATCCTGACGCGAGCCCGCACCGTCGGGCCCATCACCGGGATCGTCCACACCCTAGCGGCAAGCCCCTTCCGCGAGACCGCTCCGGATCGCCTCGACGATCCCGAGCGGATGGCCCGGGAGTTGATCGGCCTGTTTCGGATCGCGAAGGCGGTCGCCACCGACCTCGAAGAATCGGCCCGACGGGGAGGCGCCTGCCTGATCGTACCCACGCTCCTGGGAGGCTCGTTTGGAAGCCTCAATCCGGTCTCCGCTCGCTTCAACCCCCTGTCCGGAGGAGTGATCGGCCTGACCAAGACCCTGGCACGCGAATGGCCGAGTGTGCGCGTCCGCGCGGTCGATCTTGATCCCACGAGCCAGGTGGATGCGCTTGCCGGGCAGTTGGAGGAGGAGGTTTTTGCCGACGATCCCCGCTCCGAGGTCGGCATCCTCGATTCGGTCCGGATCAGCCTCAGCCCCCGTCAAGCTCCTCTCCTTCGCCAGTCCAGAACGCTGACCATCGACTCCCGCGATCCAATCCTGCTCACGGGTGGTGCGCGAGGGATCACGGCGGCGGTCGCCCTGGAACTCGCGAAACGCTGGAAGCCCCGGCTCCTGATCGTGGGCACCACGCCCGAGCCTTTGGGACAGGATGAAGGGCCGACATTCGGGATCGACGATCCCAAAACCCTGAAAGCGACCTTGCTCGAAGGGGCACGCCGGGAGGGGAGACGTCCCACTCCGGGGGAACTCGAAGCGTCGTTCCAGAGTCTCATGCGTCGCCGCGAGATTTCCAAGAATCTCCGGATGATACGCGAGGCCGGGTCGGAGGTTCACTACGGCGTCGCCGATGTCCGAGACCCCGCGGCCGTCGCCACGCTCTTGAAGGCCTGGCGAGGTCAGCACGGTCAGTTCGCGGGAATTGTTCATGGAGCGGGGGTCATTCATGACAAGCTCCTGAAGGACAAGGGCGTCGAGTCCTTCGAGCGGGTCTTCGGGACCAAGGTCCTTGGCGCCCTGAATCTGCTTGCCGATTGTGAGCCGGAAGGACTCAAATTCTTCGCGATGTTCTCGTCGATCGCCGGCCGGTTCGGGAACCGCGGCCAGTCCGATTACGCGGCCGCGAATGAGGCGCTCAACAAGCTTGCCCTCTCGCTCGACCGGCGGATCCCGGGCCGGGTCCTTTCGGCGATCTGGGGCCCGTGGTCGGGGGTTGGCATGGTGTCGGACCTCGAACGTCATCTGGGTAATCAGGGGTTGGCCATGATCCCACCCTCCGAGGGGGCCTCACGGTTCGCGGACGAGCTGGCTTACGGCCGCAAGGGGGACGTCGAAGTCATCCTCACGGGCTCCTTCGGGACGTTGGAATTGCCTCCCGGCCCTCGCTCCCCTGGCGTTCGCGTGGGAGCGCGATCATGTACAGGCGAGCGGCCGGTCCTCTCGATATGGCGATCGTCGGGATGGGCTGCCGGTTCCCCGGCGCCCCCGACCTCTTCACGTTCTGGGAGAACATACTCGCCGCCCGTTCGTCGATCGGCGAGGTCCCGCCCGATCGATGGAACCCGGACCTCTTTTGCGATCCCCTGTCCACGGATCCTTCGCGCGTCGCCTCGCATCGCGGAGGCTATCTCGACTTCCCTATCCCCATCGATCCGGTCGAGCACGGCGTCTTGCCGCACGCTCTGGACGGGGGCGAGCCCGAGAGTCACCTGGTGCTCGACGCCGCCCGATCGGCGATCGCCGACGCGGGTCTGGACGTAGGCGCGTTGGACGGGCGCCGGGTCGAGGTTGTGGTCGGTCGGGGAAAGGACTTCAACCGAGGCAACCTGGCCCGGCTCCAGCACGGCCGCATCCTCGAACAGTCGCTTGCGATCGCCCGCGCCCTCCGTCCGGATCTCTCGGACGAGGACATCGAGGCCCTGAGACGTGACCTGAAGTCCCAGCTTCCTCCGTTGAACGCCGCAGGCATCCCCGGTCATCTCACGAATGGGACTGCGGGGCGGCTTGCGAACCGCTTGAACCTGCGAGGCGCGAGCTTCGTGGTCGATGCCGCGAGCGCCTCCTCGCTCGTGGCGCTGGACCTCGGCGCACGCGCCCTGGCCGAGCGTCGAGCGGACCTCGCGATTGTGGGCGGAGTCTATCTTCAGTCGGACGTCGACTTCGCGATGGTCTCCTCACAGCGGGGCGCCCTGTCACGATCCGGGGTCCCACGCCCGTTCTCGACCGAAGCCGATGGACTGGTGCCGGGCGAGGGGGTGGGGATCGTCGTTTTGAAGCGTCTCGACGACGCCAGGCGAGCGGGCAACCGCATCTATGCCGTGGTCAAAGGGATTGGCCTGGCCAGCGACGGTCGGGGCGGAGGGCTTGCGTCGCCGAGCGCTCGCGGTCATGCGCTCGCCATGCGTCGGGCCTACCGGAATGCGAAGGTCGCAGCCTCGTCCGTCGGACTGATCGAAGCCCACGGACTTGGGGTCCCGGTTGCCGATCGGGCGGAGTTGCGGGCGGTCCGCAGGGTCTTCCCCGCCTCGGACACCCGAATTCTGGGCTCCGTGGGTCCGTTGATCGGGCATGCCATGCCGGCTTCGGGAATCGCAGGTCTCATCAAGACTTCACTCTGTCTTTATCATCGCGTCCTGCCGCCCTCCGCGATCGACGAACATCCGGTCCGGCCTCTTCGGACTCCGGGGCGGCCCTGTATTCTGAATCGGAAGGTCCGCCCATGGGTCCATGCTGACGAGACCGCACCGAGACGCGCGGGCGTGAATGCCTTCGGCTTTGCTGGCATCAACGCTCACGCGGTCCTCGAAGAATTCCGTCCCCCTCCCGGGTCGGACCTTCCTGGAGCCATGTTGTCGTGGGACTATGAGTCGATTCTGGTCGCAGCCGAGGATCGCGAGAGCCTGATCTCGAAGCTGGAGTGGCTCGGCCGCCGCGTCGAGGCGAGGCCCGATGCGACCCTCAAGGATCTGGCCTACTCGGTCAATTCCTCGGCTGACACCGGAGCATTTCGGGTCGGCCTGGTTGTCGCTTCGACCGCGGACCTGCTCTCACGCCTTCATACAACCGCGACCCGCTTGAGGGACCCCGCCTGTCTCTCGATCCGCGACGGTCGAGGTTCCTACTTCCGCATCGTTTCCGAGGTTCCGCGGCTCGCGGTTGTGTTTCCCGGCGAAGGTTCGCAGTTTCCCGGGATGCTGCGTGACCTTGCCCTT
>JANOBY010000378.1:0-1900 GCA_031411935.1 Planctomycetales bacterium
GTCACGATCACTTCGCCTTTCTCGACCCCATCTCGCATGGCGACCCGGGAAAAGAGGTTGGCCATGCCGTAATACTGGTCCTGCGTCCACTTCTCCATGGGATGATTGTGGCAACGGGCGCAGGTCAGGGACATCCCGAGGAAGGCCATCGACGAGCTCTCGGTCAGGTCGATGGGGTCTTTATGCAGGACGAAATAATTCGCGAATCCGTCCTTCAAAGTGGATCCCTTGGCCGTCACCACCCTCCGCGCGAAGTCGTCCCAGGCCACGTTGTCGGCGACAGCCTGCCGGATCGCCCGGGAGAATGACCACATGGCCTCCGGCGCGAGCGATTTGGAGGAGACCAGGAACAGGTCCGACCACTTATACGTCCAGTAGTCCAGATATTCCGGGCTCCGCAGGACTTCCTCGATCAACCTTGCCCGCTTGTCGGTGGCTCGGTCAGACAAAAACGCCTCAACCTTTTCCGTCGAGGGGAGGGACCCCGTGCAATCGAGATAGGCCCGGCGCAAGAAAACCTCGTCACCACAGGTGGGCGAAGGAGGGATCGCGAGGGACGAGAGCTTACGGAGATTGATCTCGTCGATGGGATTCCATCGTGCGGCCTCGGCGAACACGCTGGGCTTCGCCTGCGATGACGAAGGTACGGTCACAAGAGCCGTCTGGACTCGGCCGGAAAACCAAACCGTGAGGGAAGCCTCGCCCTGCCCCTCCACGCGCACCTGGCCAGATTCCTCCACCTTGGCGACCGTCTCGTCCGTGCTCGAGTATCTGGCCCATCGCGTGACATCCTCAACCTTGCCGTCGGAGTAAGTCGCCTGGACGACGAGTTGTTGCGTTTCCCCGGTTTGCGAGAGGATCCGGGACGGCATGACCTCGATTCCCGTCAGGACGGGTTCGTCCGGTCGTGGACGCGGCATTCCCTCGGCGATCCATTCGGAGATCACGCGATACTCGAGCGATTCGGAGGTAAACCGCACCCCGCCACCGTGCTTGAGCACCCCGGTCGGCTTGAGCAGGAGCAGGCTCTCTTCCGGCGAGGTTTTATTCACACGCCGACCGAGGACCTGCCGGCTGAGCACGGCAAGGTCCGTCTCCGGATCATATCCACGCAGGGATAGGCGAAATCCGTTCTTGCCCGCGGCCGCGCCGTGACACGACCCCATGTTGCACCCCGTCCGGCTGAGGACGGGGATCACATGCCTCATGAAGCTCCAGGGCTCAGTCTTTGTGAGGTTCTGAACGACGATGGGGACCGTCAGTCGTCGGCCGTCTTGCGTGGTGATCAGAAGTTCGGTCACGCCGTCACCGACAGGAAGGATCACACGATCCTCGTCCAGCCTTGCGATGTGCCCGTCCTTGACCGCGAGTGTGGCCGCCGTGGTCACATCTTTTCGCGCTGAGGTGCCCTCCAGCTCGGCGATCACGACGGTCTGGCGAGCGAGTGGCCCTTCCAGCACGATCCTGGGAGGGAAACAAGCTAGCTCTCTCTCCGAGGCCTGGCCTTCAGTGCTGTTGAGGAGCATGAGCAGGAGAGCAAGGGCGATCCTCATCGGTTCACACTAACTTTCGATGCGAGGATGAGCGTGGCTGATGCCTGCCGGAGTCACGACCTTGGGTACAACTCAGAACAACTCCCGGATGGGTTCCACCCCGTGATCGACCAGGCGAAGGGGGCGGCCCTGAGGTCCCGGCAACTCGGTATCGAGGGAAAGCCCAAGCCCCTCGAAAACCGTCGCCGCAATCTCGGCCGACGAAACCGGTCGATCCTTCGGGGCGTGTCCCAGTTCGTCCGAGGTGCCCACGACCCGACCGCCCTGGATGGGTCCTCCCGCAAGCAGAGAGGTCCAGCAACCCGGGTGATGATCCCGCCCCCCCGCCGGGTTGATCTTCGGCGTCC
>JANOBY010000379.1:0-5029 GCA_031411935.1 Planctomycetales bacterium
TCGGGCAAAGGCGTCTTGTTGCGTTGGCTCATGAGCGGACTCGAAACCTCGGGACGAACCCCCCTCGCGATCGGCGATCGGCGAGGGTCCCACCGTTATCCGTGGGGCGGTGCGGGGCGCCCCACGGGCCAGGTTCGCCTACTGGCTCCCCAGCTGCTGCTTCATCTTATCCATGGCCTGGTCGATGCTGAAGCTCGCGGCCTTCTGTCGAGGGGGAAAGTCCTTGAAGGTCTCGAGGAAATTCGCCGTCAACGCCTGGCCCCCCATGATCAGGTACACCTGCGAGATGAACCAGTCGTAATAGGTGTTCGAGGTCACGTCGGCCCGCTCGTACGGGTCGGCGCGGAGGTCGAAGAGCTTGGGAACTCGCAGCTCGGTGAACGGTTCGGCCCACACGCGCATGGTCCCCAAGGCGCGCTGCTCGAGAAACACCAGCTTCCAGTTCTCGTATCGCAGGGAGACCAGGTCGCCGTCGTCGTTGAAGTAGAAGAAGCCCCGGCGCGGCGACTTTTCCTCCTGGCCCGTGAGGTGGGCGAGCATGTTGTACCCGTCCAGGTGCACCTTGAACTTGCGCCCGGCGGCCTCGTGCCCCTTCAGGAGCTTCTCCTTCACGTCGGGCTCGCCGGCGGCGGCCAGGAAGGTGGGCAGCCAGTCCAGGGCGCTCACGATCTCGTTGGAGACCGAGCCCGGCTTGATCTTGCCCGGCCAGCGGATCATGGCGGGCACGCGGAAGGCGCCCTCCCAGTTCGTGTTCTTCTCGCTGCGGAACGGGGTCATGGCCGCGTCGGGCCAGCTGTTCATATGCGGGCCGTTGTCGGTCGTGTAGAGGACGATCGTGTTGTCGGATATGCCCGCGTCGTCGATCGCCTTGAGGATCTTGCCCACGTGGCCGTCGTGCTCGATCATCCCGTCGGCGTACTCGGTCTTCGCGGTCAGGCCCGGGGGGCTGCGGCGCTCCTCCTTCACGTGGGTCCGGAAGTGCATGCGGGTGGCGTTGAACCAGCAGAGGAAGGGCTTCTCCGTGGCCGACTTCCGCTTGATGAAGTCGACCGCCGCGTCCGAGGTCTCGTCGTCGATCGACTCCATCCGCTTCTTCGTGAGCGGGCCGGTGTCCACGATCGTCTGCTTCCCCACGCGCCCGAAGCGCGGGTCCACGGTGGGGTCGTCAACGTCGGTCGCGGTGCACTTGAGGACGCCGCGGGGGCCGAAGCTCTCGCGGAATTTGGGGTCGCGGGGGTAGGTCCTCTGCTCGGGCTCTTCCTCGGCGTTGAGGTGGTAGAGGTTGCCGAAGAACTCGTCGAACCCGTGGACGGTGGGCAGGAACTCGTTCTTGTCGCCGAGGTGGTTCTTGCCGAACTGGCCCGAGGCGTAGCCGTGATTCTTGAGGAGCTCGGCGGTGGTGGGGTCCTCCTTCTGGAGCCCCACGGGCGCGGCGGGGAGCCCGACCTTGCTCAGGCCGGTGCGGAAGGTGCACTGGCCGGTCAGGAAGGCGGATCGCCCGGCGGTGCAACTCTGTTCGGCGTAATAATCGGTGAAGATCATGCCCTCTCGGGCCACGCGATCGATGTTCGGGGTGCGGTAGCCCATCAGGCCCATCGTGTAGGCGCTGATGTTCGACTGGCCGATGTCGTCGCCGAAGATCACCACGATGTTCGGCTTCTTGCCCGCCTGCGCGGACGCAGGCGCGGCCGGGCGGATCATCACGGTCGAGGCCGTGGCCAGCGCTCGCGACACGCCGGCCTCGCAGCACGAGCGGTCCGCACGATTGCCGACTTCGGCCGGGGCGGGGCCCTGCCCCGAGGTCAATCGGCCCGAGGCCGAGGCCCATCCCAGCAGCGAGGCTGCGGCGACAATCCCCACCGACAGGAGCCTTGAACGATTCATGATCGATGTCCCGGTGGAAAGCAGGGAGCGGCGAGATTCACAATTTTTCAGAGATTAACCGCGAAGAACTCACCAAGGGAACAGGCTGCCCGAGAAGGACGCCCCATTTCTCGGCCACGGCTCTCCGGCTCGACGGGAGAGGCCACCCCGATCCGGACAGGACCGATTCCAACCGGCGTGTCCCCTGAGGACGAACATAAGAGGCTGCGACCCCCGAGAGAGAGGCTCGCGCGGGAGAGGCCTCGGTCGTCCGTCGGCGATGTGCCCCCGACGCCTTCGGGAAACGACGGTGATCTCGCCAGGTCAGTCCCGCGGCTCGATCTCGTATCGCAGCTTCAGATAGAGGGTGAACTGGACCACGGGCTCGAGGATCACGGGCGCGATCACGCGATCGAATCCGTCGGGCCCCAGCGGGTTATAGTAGAAGGTGCGGGTCTTACGAAGCGACTCGACCCGGGTCTTGCCATGCTCCCCGGCATCGGCGACCGCCCCCGATTCGCTCGCCACGTAGGAGTCATACATGTCCGACGGCTGGTAGACCGAGGCCCTCTCGACATAAATCTGGGGCACGGCGCGGAGCTTGATGCCCAGCAGGCGTTGATGGCGGGCGGCCTTCGCCCTGAGCACCTCGGAAGCGGCCTCGGCGAGGCGGTCCTGGACCGCCGCGAGGTCCTCAACCACGTATTCGACCTTGATCAGGTCGTAGATCTTCTCCCGGCTCGCGGCGGCCAGAAGGCGATCGACCATGGTCTTGTCACGGAACCGGACGGAGACGGCCTTCTTGAGCTCGAAGCCGTCGATCTGCTCTCGGGCGACGTCGCCGTCCACCTTGAATTTGTAGAGCTTGGTCTGCGCGGTGAAGTCGACGAAGATCGCCTCCGGGGGGACGCCCAGCTTCCCGATCGACTCCCGGAACCTCGCGAGGGTCGCTTCCATTTTGGCCTGGCAGGCCTCGACCGTCTCGGCCTCCTCGGTCACGCCGAAGGTGGCCACGTATTCGTCGGCCTTCACGTTCATGAGCACGGAGGCGTCGAGGAAGATCGCGGTGGCGGTGGGCGGCATGTCGTCGCGGTTGATCTGCCGCTTGGCCCGCTCATTCTGCTCGGCCCTGGCCCGGCCACCTCCCTGCGCGAAGGCGGCGTTGCCTCCGAATTGCGCGAGGGCCGGGCGGGCTCCGAGGGCAAGAAGCACGATCAGGGTTGCGGACGTTCGCAAGGGAAGGGCCTCGCCTGGAGGGACCGGGGCGGGAGGGATCCGGCCCCTCTCTCGCCGCGCGAGCCTCCATCATCGGCGAAACCCGCTCAGGATCCCAGTCGCCCGTCCTTCAGGAGGACGTCCACGATCTCCTCCACGTCCACAGGTTTGACAAAGTGGTGGTCGAACCCGGCCTCGCGGCCCTTCTCACGCGCGGGCCCGTCGCCGTAGCCCGACACGGCGATGATGATCGCCTCGCGGCCGAAATCCTCGCCCCTCAGGCGGCTCGCGACCTCGTATCCGCTCATCCCGGGCAAGCCGATGTCGAGCAGGACGATCTGCGGGCGGTGGTCGCGCGCCAGGTCGAGGGCGGCCCGGCCGTCGTGTGCGACATTCACCACGAAGCCCATCGACTGGAGCAACCGGCCGGTGAGCCGGGCCGTGTCGGCGTTGTCGTCCACGATCATCAGGCGACGCCCCTGCCCCTCGATCCTCGTCGCGGGCCGGTCCCTCGACACAAAGTTGCGCGGCTCGATCGCGGGAAGCTCGATCGTGAACTCACTGCCGACCCCCAGCTCGCTGCGTGCGGAGATCGTCCCTCCGTGCATCTCCACGAGCCGCTTGACCAGCGTGAGGTCGATGCCCAGGCCCCCCTCGGAACGGGCGAGCGATCGGTCCACCTGCGTGAAGAGGTCGAAGACCCGGGGCAGCATGTCGGCCGGGATGCCGACCCCGGTGTCCGTCACGCCGATCACGACCCGCTCCCCCTGCCGGGAGGCGGAGACGGTGATCCTCGCCCCTTCCTCGCTGTACTTGGCGGAGTTGGTCAGGAGGTTCGTGATCACCTGCTCGAGCCGGGTGGGGTCGGCATCGACCCTCATGGGCGAGGCCGTGTGCTGGATCGTGAGCTCGTGGCGTTTCTGCTCGAACAGGGGGCGGACGGCCTCGGCCGTGCGGTTGATCAGGCTCGGCACGTCCACGACCTCGCGCCTGAGCTCGACCTTGCCCTGCGTGATGCGCGACACATCCAGCAGGTCATCGATGAGCCTCGACAGGTTGCGGGACTGGCGCTCGATCACCTCGTGGGCGTCGGGGATCTCCTCCTCGAGCCCCTCGCGACGGGCGATGCGGATGGCGCTATGGATGCCCGCCAGGGGGTTGCGCAGCTCGTGGGCGAGCATGGCCAGGAACTCGTTCTTGCGGCGGTCGGCATCCTGGAGCTGCTCGACCAGTTGCTCGCGCTCCATCTCGACCCGACGCCTCGCCGACACGTCGTTGAAGAGCACCGCGACCCGCTTCTGCTCGGGCTCGCCGATGCGGAAGGCGGAGATATCGAACCAGCGATGGTCCAGGGCTCTGGCCTCGTCCACCGTGCGCACGGGCTCGCCCGTGGTCACGACCCGACCATAGAGCTCGTACCAGCGGGATTCGTGGTCGGGGGCCAGCTCGCGAATGGTCCTGCCCACCGCATTGTGCAGGCCGGTGTGGGCCTCGAAGGCCGGGTTCACCTCCACGAAGCGATAATCGACCGCCCGGCCGTCGTCATCAAAGATCACCTCGATCACGCAGAAGCCTTCGTCCATCGTCGTGAAGAGGGTCCGGTAGCGCTCCTCGCTCTCGCGGAGCTGGACCTCGACCCGCTTCCTCTCGGTCAGGTCCACGCCATGCACGAGGATCCCCGAGACCTGCCCATCGGATTCGCGGATCGGCTGATAGACGAAATCCACGAACCGCAGGGAAGGCGGCTCGCCGGGGGCCATTTGCAGGAGGATCGGCCTGTCCGTCCCGACGTAGGGCTCGCCGGTTGAGTACACGCGGTCCAGCAGCTCGAAGAAGCCCTGGCCCCGGACATCGGGAAGGGCCTCGCGGATCGGCTTGTTCAGCAGGTCGCGGCGGCCCACGAGCTGGTTGTACCGCTCATTGGCCAGCTCGACCACGTGGTCAGGCCCGC
>JANOBY010000380.1:0-4012 GCA_031411935.1 Planctomycetales bacterium
CCCGACTCGACTTTGCAATCGTCCTGGGGGGATAAGTCCAGCGATTGACGGGGCCGCGAGGCCTCGATCGCTCGCCTTACCTCACGGCGTATCGTCTCGGCGAGCGTCGCAATTCCTTCCTCTTCATTGGGGGAGTGAGGAGCGCGTACCCCGCCTGCGACTTCCACGAGGTGAGCGTTCTCTCGATAGCTACGAGAGGCTTCGCCGAGTCCACGGGGGAAAGCGAAGTTTCATCGTCGAGCGCGAAGCGATCGGAGGCGATCAGCGGACGGATGGCATTTTCGATCGCCCCGTCGCTGAACGTTTTCTGGAGAAAGCCATCGTTCAGGGCGTTCACAATCGAGGCCAGGATCATGCCCTGATCCAGGACCAACACCTGATTGGAGACTCGCCCGTTCCGGACATCCACCGAGTCCAGGAAGCCGAAATCGCTGTATATTGGAAAGCTCTTGGCCAGCTTCTCCAGGTTCAGCATGGCTTCCTGAGGGGCAAACGCAAGGGCGAGGAACGAGGCGTGAGGCGTGACAACACCACGACCGTGGCGAGGGTTGGGCGACCGGGCGAGACGTCCCACGCCGAAGGGCGCGTATCCGCCCTCGGGATCGCTCGACGCCGAGATTCCCCAGTAGCCGAGCCTGGCCTCGGTGAGACCATATTCGATCTGCGCGCGTACATATCTGGGATGATTTTTGCCCCAGTTCTCCGGCCCCCAGGGCGACTCGGGGACGAACAGGGCCACCATCAGGGCTTCGAACAGGGTGCCGTCCCAGCTCGGGAGAACCTTGCCTTGGGTGTGCTCAGGGAGCGAAGTCACCGGCGTTCCGCGCTTCAGATGGAAGTAATGTTCGCTCGGGAGGTGCCCTCGCGCGATGCCCAGGTAACTTGCGATCCGCGGCTCGGTGTTGAGCAACCCGTAATGATATCCGGTGTAAACCTTCTGGATCGGGTAATACCCGCCTCGCAGAAGTCCCGGATGGTTCAACGGGTCTTGTGGGTCGTAAGTATCGTAGAAAAACAAGAAGTTCATCGATCCCAGGATCGATTCGACGTCAATCGAGAGCTCGGGATGGGCCCTCGCCGTCAGGTGAAGCGCCGAGGCCAGCCATCCGTTATCGACCGAGGAAAGGAAGGGGATGATCGGCCCTCCCCCCGGCCAGACCATAATCTTCTCGCCGGTCGTGGGGCTGTACCAGTTGTAGAAAAACCCTTCGAAGCGTTCGAGCGCATGGATACGTCGGAGCATCGCCTGGAGTGTGGCGCTCGACTTTTCGCTGCTCACCAATCCGAGTTTTTCGGCGGCGATCGTGCTCCACAGGGACGCGGCGATGTTGGTGGGCGAGGTGTAGCCCGCGGGCTGCCATCCGCTCTCGGTGCGGGTCAGATGGTCAGCGGGCAATCCACCATCGGGCGTCATGGCCTGGAGAGATCTCCAGGTGTCCCTGGCATACGCCCCAAGCGTCTCGCGCTGGAGGTCGCTCAGGTCCGTCGCCCGGGCCCGTCGATCAGGGCTCAGAAATGTGAGGCAAACGGCTGCCAGTAGCCCATATCGAGACATGGGACAGACCTCCTGGTCGCCAGGTTGAACGTGTTATTCTTAAAGCTGGCGGGTGGGCCCGCCGATTCGAGCGTGTCTATGAGATTCTACGCTACAGGTTGAGACGCGGTTCGGCTTATGTTGTGTCGGAGGCTCGTGAGACACCTCACCTTTCTTGCCGCCAACCTCGCTCCGCCGGCTCGATGGTGGTGCGTGGTACAGAGATGATCGGCCCGATTGCATCCATAAGATTGAGAATTCCGATGTTTGATCTCTTCAGGAACAGCCGCCGTGATCGGATCCGAAGTACGCCGTTCCCCGAGGAGTGGGATGCCCTGCTTCACCAGAATTTGGCCATCTATCGCTGCTTGCGGGAGGAGGACCGTCTGGAGCTTCAGGGCCTGATCCAGATTTTTCTCTCCGAGAAGCACTTCGAAGGTTGCGGCGGGCTCGAACTTACCGACGAGATCCGCGTGACGATCGCCGCTCAGGCGTGCCTGCTACTCCTGGGCAACTCGACCGACTTTTTCGACCGGCTGGTCACGATCCTGGTCTACCCTTCGGCCTACGTGGCCAAGGGCGTCGAGCATATCGGGGGCGGGCTCCACATCGAGGGGGAGCACGCCCGCCTGGGCGAGACCTCGCAGGCTGGGGTGGTGGTCCTCTCGTGGGAGGACGCCCAGCATGGCGCCTACGACTCTCGCGACGGCAAGAACGTGGTCTACCACGAATTCGCCCACCAGCTTGACCTCTCGGATGGCGCCCCCGACGGGACACCCAGGCTCGAAAGCTGGTCGCGCTATGCCCCTTGGGCACGGATCCTGGGCGAGGAATTCGAGCGTCTCAAGGAACAGGACCGCTCGTCAAAGAAGACGGTCTTGGACAAGTACGGAGCCATCAATCCGGCCGAGTTCTTTGCAGTCGCCACCGAGGCGTTTTTTGAGAAACCACGAAAGCTCAGGGAGAAGCACCCTGAGCTTTACGCGGTTCTCCACGATTACTTCAAACTGGATCCGGGGGAGATCCTAGGGGGCACACCTCGGGAATCGTCCTGACTATCGTGACGCCTGCGAAACCGGCACCCTCGCGGGCTTTCGCCCCACGCTCAGGGCGAGGATGGCGGGATCGACGGGGGAGGCGTTCGTGGGGGCCTTCAGGGACCTCAGAAAGCTGTACAGCGACTCCCGGTCCACATCAGGAAGTCGCTTCAACCTCTCCGTGACCCCGCTGGCATCCCCCTTGTGCTGGACCACGGCGGTCTCCAGGCTCGCCGCGCTCCCGTCGTGCATGTATGGAGCGGAATCGGCCACGCCCCAGAGGGGAGGGGTCTTCCACTCGTCGGGCAGAGGATGCTCGGAGGGCAGAGGGACATCCGGCAGGGTCGACAGGTCATACTTTCCCGAGCCCCCTTGCCTGTCTTCGAGCCTGTGCAGGAGGAAGTCGGAATAGATCCCCTCGACGCCTCCAAGGTCCGGCGTATGACACGCTGAACAGCCGACCTGGTCGAAAACCCGTTTTCCCATGGCCACCTTCTCGGCCTCGGCTGGGGAGTGGGGCACAACCTCGTCGGGCCGGGGCAGGGTGTCCACGAACGCCACGAGGCTGGCGAACTGGTCGCGATCGAGGTCGGGTTGGACGTCCGGGTAATTCGGATATCCGATGGGCCGGGCCTGCGACATCGAGGGATTGCCCAGACCGATTTCATTGGCGCAGGCGGCGGCCACGAACTCTTGCAGCGTGGCGAATTGCCCCTTCCAGCCGAACTTGCCGACCCGCCCATCGGCCAGCACGCGATATCGACCCGCCGGGATCCCGTGGAAGTCGCCCGAAAACTCCCGGCCCATCGCGCTGAGTGAGGTGGAAAGGCTCTGATGCGTGATCGCCTTGCTGGAGATCCGGTCGATCCAGCCCGCCCCATAGAGCGCGGTGGAGTTCACGCTCTCCGTGCGAACGGGGTCGAAATCGCGAGTGAGGATCTGGCAGCCGCTGACCGTCGTGAGGGCCCCCGGAATCACCGGGAAGAGGGTCCTCAGCTTGCTTGTGTCCTCGAGAAGGTGGTTCTCGACCGCGAACGCATGGATGAGCCCTCCGCGCACCTCGGGGTTGTCCTTCGTGGGCATGGCCTCGAACGATCGCACATTCTGCTTGTTGCCGCCGCCGCCCCCCACGCCTCCCTGGAAGTGGCACTCGACGCACGACCGCCCGTTGAAGACCGGGCCCAGCCCGTCTCCTCCAGCCTTCGGGTCGTGAGGCTGCCACTGGTGCTCGAACAGGGAAAGCCCCGCGCGCTTGACCTCAGCACTTGCGGTTGGCTCCCACATCACGGGGATGCCGGCGACGACGATCAATCCGATCGGCACCACGATCTCGCCGGGGCGGTGGAGCGCTCGTAATGCTCGCGCGGCGATGACGAACGCGGCGACTGCGGCCGCGAGTCCGAGTAAGACCGAGATCCATTCGAGCCCCATGGCCCAGCCG
>JANOBY010000381.1:0-11077 GCA_031411935.1 Planctomycetales bacterium
GGGATCGGCTTGACCGCGGCAAATTCGGCCGCCGACGAGGCTCGCGAGGATTGACCGAGGGAGGCGTTGGTGCCGTCGCCGAGGACGACCACGGACTTCTCGTCGGCCGAGACCGCGACGTGCCTTCCCTTGGCCATGTACCTCGCCTGCTTGAAGTCCGAGGCCGTCGAGGAACGCGTCGCCCGGTAGATGCCGGGCCACCTCACCACGTAGAGGGTCAGGCCGTCGGGCGAGACCCAGCAAGCCTCTTCTTCGGCCGGCGTTTGCAAGGTTCTCAGGAGCTCCAGTTTGGGCGAATCGCCATGAGCTTGTGGGGAGCCCGGTGATTCGAGAGCCGTGCGGTCGTCCGGGAGGAGGTCCCGGATTTCGATCGTTCGGTACTGCACGTCTCCCTGGTTCTTGCCGAACCCGCCCTGGATACCGAAGAAGCCGGAGGTGCGGTCCTTGCCGGGATGCGGCTGAGCGGCGGCGAAGTTGGCGATGGGCGCGAGATTGGTGTCGAGCACGACCACGCCATTCAGCTCGACCTTCACCGTGGAACCCTTCACCGTGACCACCTGGGTGTTCCACTCGCCCCGAGGCTTCAAAGCCCCGTGTTTGGCCTCTGCGATGCCGTAGGCCGAGCCGTGGAGGAGTCGGCCGTCGAGCCTGGCGTAGTCGGGGTGGGTGTCGTCCAGGATCTGGATCTCGCACATGCCCACGTAAGCCGAATCTCCCTCGCCGGGATAGCGGATCATGAGCCCGCTTTCCGACCCGGGCTCGAGGCGGAACTCGGTTCGGACGGCGAAGTCCGTGCGTGTTGCGGGATGGTAGATCCTGGCCCGCCTTCCCGGCTTCTTCGAGAGGAGCCCATTTTTGACTTCATGGTCGCCCACGTCGCCCACCCACCCGGTCAGGTTACGACCGTTGAACAGGGGGGTGAAGCCCTCGCCCTGGGCCGTCGCGTTGCCGGCCGAGGGCTTCACGATCCTCGCGGTCCGGATGGCGGAGGCGCGGGCCTCAAGGGCCTTCGCCTCGCTGGCCTGGTTCCGATTTCGGAGGAGCCGGGCCAGGGCGTCGAGCGTGGGGAGCAGGCGGCTGCTCATCCTCGGGCAGTCGACCTTGTCGAAATCCGCCAGGGCGGAGCGATAGAGGGCGAGGGCGTCGTCGGGCTCCCCCTCCTTCTCCTTCGCGAGTCCGAGCGTGGTCAGGCAAATCGCCTGGTTGAAAGGCTGGGCAGGAGTAAGCCCCGCGTAGAGGTTGAGCGCCCGGCGGGCGAGCGGGATCGCGGCCGTGGGGTTGTTCTCGGCGAGGCGGACCTCGGCCAGCCCGGAGAGCGAGAAGGCGAGGTGATAGGCGTACTGCGGTTGGTCGGAGACGATCGAGATCGACCTGTTGTAGAGGGTCGCGGCCTCGTCGAGCTTGCCCATCATGCGAAGGCATTCGGCCTCGTCGCGCAAGCTCTGGGCGATCTCGAACGACGTGGGGGGTTGGTTGGCCTCACGCAATTCGACCGCCTTGCGGCACAGGGGTAGTCCTAACTCGGGACGGCCCGAGTACCGATAAAGCCTCCCCAAAATCGCCTGGGCATGCGCCGACTGGAGGGGCCCCGGGGCCACGTCGATGGCCCTCCGCATGAGCTTCTCGGCCTCCGGGTAGTTGCCCGCATCCTCCTCGGCCACGCCGGCCGAGAGCAACCCTTGCATGGCGAGCTGGGGGTTGTTCAGTCCCGCGGAGATCCTCAGGGCTTCCCGACTGAGCCGGACCCTCTCGGTCGAATCCTTTCCGGTTTCGATCGCCTTGAGAGCTTGCTGAAAGCCCTCCTCGGTCGCGGGAACCACCTTCGAACCCGTCGCCGTCAGGGAGGGCGGCGGAACCTCGACGGACGGGGCCGTATCGACCGCGACAGTGTTTACCGCCGCCTCCGCCGTGGTGGGATCCTTGCCCAACGCCCCGGCGACGGGTGGGGTCGGCGGGTTGGCCCCTCCGCCTCGAAGAAACATCCCGGCGAGGGCCAGCCCGGCGATCGCGACCAGGCTGGTCACGATCAACGTCCCTCGTCGCGGTTGACCTTGCCGGCGGACATTCCGGGACCCGAGGTCGGCCGACGAGGGTTGGTGTGACCCATCGATGACCAGCTCGCGGATCATGTCGAGGGCGGGCGCCGGCTCGGGTTGATTCTTGCCGCCGGGCGTTTGAGCCGTGTTGGGGGTTCGGAGGTTTCTTGAGAGCGCCTCGGCGAACGCCGTCATGGACTCGAACCGGTCGGCGGGATCCTTGGCCATCGCTCGGGTGCAGATGGATTCGAGCTCGGGGTAGACGTCGGGCCGGAACTCCGAGGCGGGGGGGACCGGGGCCGCCATGATCTGCCCGAGCACGGTGGCCAGCGACCCCTGGAACGGCATCCTTCCCGTGAGTAACTCGAAGAGGATCACGCCGAGCGAGTACACGTCCGTCCGCGTGCCGATGGCCTTGATGTCGCCGCGGACCTGCTCGGGGGCCATGTAACCGGGCGTGCCCAGGATGGCCCCGTCGCGCGTGAGCCTCGCCTCGCCCGCGTCCCCTTCGCTCAGGATCACGGCGAGGCCGAAGTCCATGATCACCGGCTCGCCGTCGGACGAGAGCAGGATGTTTCCCGGCTTCAGGTCGCGGTGGACCACGCCTCGGGCATGTGCCACGGCCAGCGCCTGGGCGAGCTTGCGGACGATGCGGATCGCCTCGCGCTGCGGCATGGGCCGATCGGGCGTGATCTGGTCATCGAGCGGCGGGCCATCCACATAGGCCATGGTCAGGTAGGGGCGGCCACCCTCGCTCGAGGCGTCGAAGATCGTGCAGATGTTCGGATGATGAAGGGCGGCGGCCGCGCGGGCCTCGCGGAGGAACCGCTCGACGCGCTCGGGGGACGCATCGGCGCCCATGGCCGGGAGCTTCAACGCGACCTTCCGCCCGAGTTGCGAGTCCTCGGCCAGGTAGACCGCGCCCATGCCGCCTCGCCCGAGGAGCCTCTGCACGCGATAGCGGCCGAACTCCGTGGGCAGAGACGGGAAGGGGTCGGCGTCGGCCATGGCCGGCCGGCTGGACTCGGCTTTCGAGGGCAGGCCGTCAAGCGAACTGGCCATGAACGGGGTCTGACAGTGCCGGCACTTGATCCTCCGCCCCACGATCGACTCGGGGACGATCGTGGTGGTCCCGCACGAGGGGTTGGGGCAGCGAATCGTGATCGGCATGGATCCACCTCGGGACACGGACGAGGACCCGCGACCCGCCCATCGCGGAGGATCTGCGCGGCTCACGCCCCCTCGGCCCATGCCCCATGATGATCGGACATGGGGGATTTTTCCAGGTTCTGTTGACCGTTCGCACGACCTCGACGAACACTGGGTTCGACCTCGGGCCGGTTACTTGCCCAGGGGTTCGCCCACGGTGGGCCATCCGTCCGCGTCCCAGGTCAGCGAGCGGATCTGCATCTTGACCAGGCCCTTGGCGTCGGCGTCGTAGAAGTGATGCACGAAGAGGTCGCCCTCCGGCCCGAGGACCACGGCGTTGTGTCCCGGCCCGCGAAGGCTCCCCCGGCCCTCGATCACGACCGTCCCGCCCCCTTCGAGCATGGGCACCCCGTCCCGATCCGCATAAGGGCCGGTCACGTCGCGAGACCGGCCCACGACCACGTAGTAATCGCTCTTCTCCCCCTTGCAGCAGTAATCGAACGACACGAAGAGGTAGAAAAACTCCCCCTTGCGGACGAGGAATGGGGCCTCGATCGCGTCGGGGGGCGGCCTTCGGGCGATCGCGCGGACCTTGCCCGCGTCCGCCGAGGGGAGGCCGGTCCGGGGATCGAGCTTCACCAGCCGGATCCCTCCCCAGAACGACCCGAAGGAGAGCCAGGGCGTCCCGGAGTCATCCAGGACCACGTTCGGGTCGATGGCGTTGTAATCGTCGCGCGTGGGGCGAGACTCGACCACCTTCCCTCGGTCCACCCACCTGAAGTCGGGGCTCGCCGGGTCGAGCGTGCGGTTCGTGGCCAGGCCGATGCACGACCTCTGGCTGCCGAAGGTCGACACGCTGTAATAAAGGTGATACTCGCCGGCGAAGAACGAGATGTCGGGCGCCCACAGAGTGCGAACACCGGGGACCGCCGTCCTGGTCCATTCGGGCAGGGCGTCGGGGAAGACACGCCCGGCGTCGTCCCAACGGATCAGGTCTCGCGAGGACTTCACGGGAATGCCCCGGCCGGTGGAGAACACGTAATAGGTCTCTCCCCGCTTGATCAGGCAGGGGTCGTGGACGCGAGCCACGCCGATCGTCTGGGCCTGGGCCTGGGACACCGCGGCCGAGAATCCCGCCGAATTCGCGGCCAACATTCCGACCAAAGCCCGTGCCCAGGGAAGGCGAAATCGCGTCATGATGCGTGGGCCCCTCTCGTCTCTCCGGATTCGATCGTCCCTGCACAGTGTGCCCGGTCGGGCTTCCCGAGGAAAGCGCGGCGATCGGCGGGAGGCAGGCGCTGGAGTCACCCTCGGTGGAGTCTTGACGAGAGGTGGAAGTCTTCTTCTGATACCCATAGGGTGGAATCCCCTTGAGGCATGATCCTTCCGGACCTGCCTTTGAGGAGGAAGAGGAATTGCGACGGGGTGACCCCCGGGGCAAGTCACCCGCGAAGTGCGTTCGCCGCAGAATGCGTCCTAAACTCTGAGCGGGTGATTCCTCGATCCCTCCCGATGACGTTGCGTCGTCGTCGAGTCCTTTTTGGGTGCCAGGCCAGGAGAGACCCCTCACCATGAAGACGTTTGCCCTCTCGCTCGTTGTCGGCGTGATCCTCTCGCCGTCGCTGGCGCTCGCCTGCACGCGATGTGTGTATCTGGGCCCGAAGGACATGGTGATCGTGGCCCGGTCGATGGACTGGGCGGAGGATCCGGGGACGAACCTCTACGCGTTTCCCCGGGGCATGAAGCGCGACGGCAACGCCGGCCCCGAGTCCCTCCGCTGGACGAGCAAGTACGGCAGTGTGGTCTGCTCGTTCTACGAATGTGCGTCGGTGGATGGGATGAACGAGAAGGGGCTGGTGGCGAACATCCTCTACCTGGTGGAGTCGGACTACGGCACCCCGGACGGGTCGAAGCCCGTCATGTCGATCGCGACCTGGGCCCAGTACGCCCTGGACCACTATGCCACCGTCGACGAGGCGGTGAAGGCTCTGGCCGCGGAGCCGTTCGCGATCATCGCCCCCACCCTGCCCAATGGGGCGAAGGGGCACGGCCATCTTTCGCTCTCGGATCCCTCGGGGGACTCGGCGATCCTCGAATACGTGGGCGGGAAGCTCCGGATCCATCACGGCCGCGAGTATCAGGTCATGACCAACTCGCCCACCTTCGACCAGCAACTGGCGCTGAACGCCTACTGGAAGGCGATCGGCGGGACGGTCATGCTGCCCGGGACGAGCCGCGCGGCCGACCGGTTCGCCCGCGCCTCGTTCTACATCGACGCGATCCCGCAGACCGACGACACCCCGAAGGCCCTGGCCTCGGTCTTCGGGGTGATCCGCAACGCCTCGGTCCCCCTGGGCATCTCCACCCCGGGGCAGCCGAACATCTCGAGCACCCTCTGGCGGACGGTCTACGACGTGAAGCAGAAGACGCTCTACTTCGATTCGGCCACCAGCCCGACCGTCTTCTGGGTCCCGCTCGCCGACATGAAATTCGACGAGGGCACGCCCGTGAAGAAGCTCACGATCGCGGGAGGCAAGTCGTACAACGCCAACGCCTCGGCCGAGTTCCGCGACTCCAAACCGTTCGAGTTCCTGCCGGCCATGGCCAAATAAGGCTCAGGGCACCACGTCGCGAACCCAGACCACCGGGCCGGAAATCTTGCGGATCGAGGTCACGAGCAGGGGGCCTGCGATCCGCGGCCTACTGATCGCCTGACTCGTTGGCCGACGACTCGGGACATGGCCATAATCCTCGGTGCGTTGGCGGACAGGATTGCGCCGCCCAGGTGGCGGCCGCCCCTTGAGGAGGAATGGCCATGTTCACGGTTTTTGTGCCCATCTGGGCTCTCTCCCTCTCCGTCCTTCTTGCGGATTCGCCAAAATCCGACACCCCTTCGTCGCGTCTCGTGACCTTCGACAACCTCCAGGCCCGCCTGGCGAGTCCGAACCTGCGATTGATCGACCCTCGGCCCCTCGCCGATTACGAGAAGGGACACCTCCCGGGCGCGGTGTGGGTGGACGTCAAGGCGGTCGAGAAGCTGGCGGCGAAGCCCGGTTCGCTCACCGACGCGAAGCCGTGGGAAGCCTGGATCGCCCCCCTGGGGATCGGCCCCGACACCGAGGTCGTGATCTGCGACGGAGAGAAACAGCTCGCGGCCGCCCGGCTGTGGTGGCTCCTGTCCTACCTGGGCGTGCCCAACGTGGGTCTCATCGACGGCAACGTCCCGCTCTGGGTCGCCGAGAAGCGGCCCGTGACGACCGAGGTGCCGAAGGTCGAGCCGCGAGAATTCCGGGTCACCTTCCGCAACGAGCGTCATGCCACGCGGGCCGACGTGATCTCGGCCCTGCAATCCCGGTCGGCCACGATCGTCGATGCCCGGAGCGCGGGCGAGTACACCGGGACCGAGAAGCGCGCGAAGCGGGGCGGGCATGTCCCGACCGCGTGCAGCCTCGAATGGAGCAACCTGGTCGACAAGGACGGGCGCTTCCTGGCCGAGCCCGAGCTCAAGGCCAAGGTCGCCAAGGCCGGGGTCAAGGCCGGCGACCCGCTGATCACCCACTGCCAGAGCGGCGGGCGGGCCTCGGTCAACGCGTTCGTGTTCGAGCGCCTGGGGTTCAAGACCCGGAACTACTACCTGGGCTGGTCCGATTGGGGCAACGCCGAGGACACCCCGGTGAACGTCGAGGCCGATTCCAAGCCCTGACGCCGACAGGGCCGAGGCCGGCCTGCTCATGCGTAGGGGACGGAAACCCGGCGCCCGATCGGCGTCGGCGTCCCCCTCGTGAGCCAGGTCGGGTCTACGGAAGCCGGGGAGCGGGACCGGCGTTCCAGTGATCGCGGGCGGTCGGGATCACGATAGTTTGAGGCGGGGTGACCCCGGGCACCCTTTCCGCTCCTTGACAACTTGCAACAGCGAGCCGGGCCAGGGCCAGGTCCGGCATCGGGGAAGGCCCCGAGAGTCGAAAAAATGTGAATTTGCAGAACGAACCCAATTCGGCCGCCTCAGCCGAGGGCATCGTTGGACGGATCGGATAGCGATAAAAGGACTTGCGTTTCGTGGGCGGGTCGGTCCGGAAGGGTCCAGGTCGTGAAACGAAGCCAAAACGAAGCCAAAACGAACCCAAAACGAAGCCAATTTCGGGGGCTTCCCCGCAGGAAATGGACCCGGCGGCCGGGGGCGTCGCGAGGACCATCCCTGGACGTTACTTCTTCGCCGGCTTCTGGAACGTCATGAGGGATTGCCCGTCTCCCGCCTCGGCGACGAATCGCGAGGGACGGGCGCGGCCCGGGTCGGCCATGCAGAGGGTGAGGGTGTCGCCCTCGATCCGGTAGATCCCCAGGGAAGGGACTTCACGGTTCGGGCCGCTGTCGGGGAAGACGTCAATCGTGCAGGGATCGGCCCCGGCGTCGAACTTGAAAGTCGTTCCGGCAAAGGGCTTACCGTTGCGCTTCCAGACGATGTGGTCGCCGTCGACGGTGCGCGTGATCGACGTGACCACATCCTCGGGCGTGGGCTTCCCCTCGCGGACGAACGAGACGGCCTTCCAGATCCCCTGGTGCGCGGCCGGGACCGGGTCCTGGGGGGGCGTGAGCGCCATCAGGCAGGTCAGGACGGCCGTGAGCATGGGGTTCCTCGGGGTTCTGCCAGGTTTTGGAGGGCTTCAGGAAAAGAGGCACCGGAGGGGTCAGCGGCCGCCCACGACGACCATCTGGGCGGGACTTCCGGCGGGCTTCAGGACCTCGACCTTCCCGACCTCCACCGGCCCGGATCGGCCGTCGATGCGGAGGGTGATCGCGTGGCGACCTGCCTCGAGTGGGCGGGTCATCTCGACCCCGGGGGCCTGGGGGTCCCCGTCGATCCAGGCCTGGGTCTTCTCGGCCGAGCCCAGGCGGAACGTGACCGGGCCGGGCGACGAGACGTCGATCTCGCCCTGGAGATAGAGGACGGGGCTCTCCGCGATCGCGGCGAATTCGGCGAACGGGATCGCGCCGGTCGAGAGGGCGTAGGCGGGGAACCAGGCCGAAGGGTCGGAGTCGCGGATGCGGGCCACGAAGGCTCCCTGGTCGGGCGGGGCCGACGCGAGATCCTCGGGCACCGGCTTCATGAGCCTCCATCGCTGGATGGTGGGCGTGGGATGGATGGCGTAGGTGCCGGGCTTGCCCAGCTCGGACACGAACTTGACGAGGTCCACGAACTCGTCGCGAGTGAGCAGGTTGGCCAGGCCCTTGGGCATGAGCGACCCGCCCGGCTTGCTCTCCTCGATCTCGTCGGTCGGGATCGTCCGCAGGGAGCCGGTGGCCTCGCGGAGGACGACCTTCTGCTCGTCGCGGTCGGCCACGATCCCGTTGAAGACCTGGCCGTCGGTCGTGGCCACGGCGAGCGTGTGGTACTGCTCCTTGATGGCCTGGTCGGGCATGAGGATGGAGTTGATCACGAAGTCGATCGGCGAGCTCAGGCCGACCGCGCTCAGGTCCGGGCCGACCCCACCGGCCGCGCCCGAGATGGCATGGCACTTCATGCAGTTCAGGTCCACGCGGCGGAAGACCTGCTCGCCGCGGGCGGCATCCCCCCTGGCCGTGACCTCGGCCACGAGGCGGTCGACGTCTTCCTTCGTGGGGGGGGCGGTCTCGGCGGCGATGCCGGCGGCCTTCGAGAGAGAGGCGACCAGGGATTCGTCGGCACGCCCGAGGGCATAGACGGCCCGGAGCGCGAGCTTGGCGTTGTCGGCGGGGAGGTTGGCCTTGCCGATGGCGTTGGCGAGCAGGGCGGCCCCGTCCTGACGGTTCAGGAAGGCCCCCATTAAGGGGGTGAGGTCCTGGCCCTTCTCGGCGGTCTGGATCAGCTCGACGGCCTTCTGCGCGGCGGAGTCGGGCTCGAACCGGGCGAGGGCGGCCACGGCCGGGATGCGGACGTCCCTGGGGGCGTCGGGCCCGGCCATGTGGCGGATGGCGGCCAAACTCGGGTCCGTGCCGATGGCGGCCAGCGCGTCCAGGGCCGAGGAGCGGGTGAGCACATCGACATCCGCCCGGGCGGCGATGTCGGCGAGTTGAGGGACGAGGGGCTCGACCTTCCATGCACCGGCCAGTTGCAGGGCCATGCGCCTGAGCGAGGGTTCGGGCTTGCCCCCGGCCGATTCGAGGAAGATGGCGAGCCCGCCGAGGTCGGCGTCGGGCCTGTGCTTGCCGGTGAGGGCCATCTCGGCGAAGGCTTCCATGGCCTTGAGCCGGACGGCGGGAGAGAACCCCTTGGGATCGACCACGCGGTTGAACACGTAGCCGAGGTCCTGCGCCGAGCCTCGCTTGACGACCGAGGCCACCACCGCGCTCAGGCGCTCTTCGGGCACCTTGCCCGCCCTCAGGGCCTTGACCAGGGGGCTGTCCGGCTTCGGCGGGTCGTCCGCGAGCGCCGGGCAGGCCAGACAGAGCATCCATGCGGCAACGACCATCGATCGGCCTTTGCGGGCGGTCTCGATCGCGAACATGCGGCAAGCCTCGAAGGTAGAATGGCCGGGCGGACGGGGCGGGGGCGGTCAAGGGCACCGACCCCCGCCTCGCTCGGGCCGAGGTTACTTGGCGGCGTTCTTGGCACGCTTGTCGAGAGTCTTGTTGGTCTCGTTGAGCGTGTACTCCAAATAATAGTCCTGCGGGTGAAGCAGGGACTCCTGCGCGATCTCCTGGGCCACGGCGGCCTCCTCCCCGTCGAAGAAGCTGAGGGCTCGGACGGCCTCGAGCCTCACGCGGGGATGCTCATCGTTGACCTGGGTGCGGAGCAGTTCGAGCGGCTCCTTCACGCGATCCCGCCAGTAGCAGAGGACGCGAGTGGCCGCGGCGCGGGCCTTGGGCTCGGGGCACCGGAGCATCTCCTTCAAGAGGCTCTGGTCCACGGTGTCCAGGCTCTGCTTGAGCCAGAGGGATTCGAGCTTGAGCCGCCAGTAGTCCGGGGCGTTGCGGTCCAGACCGTTGGTCCAGGTCTCCAGGGCCGACAGGACCTCCTCGGGCTTACGCTCGCGGAGCTCACGCCGGGCGCGGTAGGCCGTGCGGTCCTCGTAGCTCTTCAAGAGGTTCAGCAGCTCGGTGGGGGAGGCCCCGGCGACCTTGGCCTTCTCGACCAGCGGGCGGCTGGGGTAGGTGATCCTCCAGATGCGGCCGTGCTCCACGTCGCGCTTCGGGTCGCGCAGGGAGTGTTGCATGTGGCCCACCAGGGGGTTGAACCAGTCCACCACGTACAGGGCGCCGTCGGGGCCGAACTCCAGGTCCACGGGGCGGAAGTTGGGGTCGGACGAGGAGAGCAGGGGCTCGACCGGCGTGCCCTCGAAGCCCGCGTCCTTCTCCTTCACGCGGTAGCGGAGGATGCCCTGGAAGCCGATGTCGTTGTTGAGCAGGTAGTCGCCCTGGGTGTCCTCGGGGAAGTGCCGCGAGGCCACCAGCTCGCACCCGCAAGTCGGGCGCCACTGGGTGGGGAAGAAGGTGTTCATGTTGCCGTGCTTGTCGGGGTAGTCTACCTGTCCCGAGAACGCGGTCCCGTAGTAGTTGGCCCCGCCCGAGGCGTCGGCCACGAAGTTCTGGCCCCAGCGGTCCACGTAGTGGCCCCACGGGTTGGCGAACGGGTAGGTCACGAAGATGTCGAACTTCTGGGTCTTCGGCTCGTAGCGGAACAGGCCCGCGTCGTGGATCCGCTGGGGTCCGTGGGGGGTCTCGGTCTGCGAGAAGTGGAACACGCCCTCGTTGAAGTACAGCGATCCGCCCGGATCCCAGGTCAGGGCGTGGATGGCGTGGTGAGAGTCGGCCGTGTCGAACCCGTGGAGGATCATCGTCTTCACGTCGGCCTTGTCGTCGCCGTCGGTGTCCTTCATGAAGTACATGTCGGGCTGCTGCGAGATGTAGGCCCCGCC
>JANOBY010000382.1:0-10723 GCA_031411935.1 Planctomycetales bacterium
CGTAGATCGGCGCGGTCCGGACCTGTCGACCGCCCAGGGCGACGCAGCTCACCGGGTGCTCGTTGAAGGCCCAGTTCATCACGTCGAGGTTGTGGACGTGCTGCTCGCAGATGTGGTCGCCCGAGAGCCAGGTGAAATAGAGCCAGTTGCGGAGCTGCCACTCCATGTCGGTCCAGGCTTCCTGGCGGGGCTTGTTCCACAGGGGGCCCTGGTTCCAGTAGACCTGCCCGCCGACCACATCGCC
Source organism: Planctomycetales bacterium (assembly GCA_031411935.1). Lineage (GTDB taxonomy): Bacteria > Planctomycetota > Planctomycetia > Isosphaerales > Isosphaeraceae > JAQGHR01. The sequence goes on from JANOBY010000382.1 coordinate 245, forward strand.
GATTTCGCCGTCGTGGATCCGCTTGATGCACTCGATGTAGCCGGCCTGGTGGCGGCGCTGGGTGCCGGCCACCACGGCCAGGCCCTTGCTCTTGGCCTCGGCGGCGGCGGCGATCACGCGGCGGATGCCGGGCCCGTCAACGCCCACGGGCTTCTCAGTGAAGATGTTCTTGCCGGCCTTCACGGCGGCCTCGATCATCATCGGGCGGAAGCCCGGGGGGGTGGCCAGGATCACGAGGTCCACGCCCGAGTCGATCACCTTCTGGAAGGCGTCGAACCCGACGAAGCAGGTGTCGTCCTTCACGTCCCAGTGCGAGGCAACCTTGCCGTTGGACGAGAGGCTGGAGCGGGCGTTGTTCAGGTTGTCGGCGAACACGTCGCCGATCGAGCAGATGCGGACGCTCTTGTCGTCCCCTACGGCCTCGCACAGGTTCTCGACCGCGCCCGAGCCGCGCCCGCCGCAGCCAATCAGGCCGACCTTGATCGTGTCGGCGCCGGCGGCGTGGGCGTTCGGGGCGAGGGCGAGGCCCGCCGCCACGGCGGAGGAGGCCTTGAGGAAGTCGCGTCGGCTGGACGCCTTGGGGTCGGTCATCGCGGGTTCTCCCGGTTCATTAAGGTTGGTTGCGTCGTCGGTGATCGTCAGGAGCAAGCAGGCGAAGGTCTGAGGGGGCGAGGCGTTACTTCGTCCCCTTCTTCTTCACGACGGCGGACTTCAGGCCGCGGAGGTTTTCCTGCTCATCCAGGGCGCGGACCACGCGGATGCCCACGAAGGTGGCGTCGGTGTGCCACCAGATGCTCTGCGGCCTCTGCGGATCGCGGACGCTCCATTCGAGGTTCGACCCGCGCCGCGCCGCCGACCGGAGCCGATCCGCGTCGTCGTCCCACGACCCGCCTCGGGCCACGTAGGAGTATTCTTTCTCGTCGGGCAGGAGCACGGGACCCACCGAGACCTTGTCCGCCGGAAGGTCAGTGTAGCGGTCGGCCTTGTAGTGATCCAGGCACCACTCGGCCACGTTGCCGTGCATGTCGAACAGGCCGAAAGCGTTCGGCTTCTTCTTGCCCACGGGCTGGGGGTTCTCGCAGTTCTCCACGTACCAGGCGTAGTCGTCGATCTTCTCGCCGTCGCCGAACGAGTAGGGCTCCTGCGACCCGGCGCGGGCGGCGTACTCCCATTCGGCCTCGGTGGGCAGGCGATAGGTCTTGCCGGTCTTCTCCGAGAGCCATCGGCAGTATTCCATCGCCGCATGGTGCGTGATGCAGATCGCCGGCTGGCCCTTGCGGCCCAGGCCGTGGGTGGGGTCGGCGTAGGGAGGCGTGGGACGGGTCACGGCGTCGGCGGCCTTTTCGTTCGCCGGCTGCTTCTCCAGGTCGATTTTCTCGCGGGTTTTTTTGCGGATGTCGAGGCTGAAGGCGAACTCGTCGTACTCGTCCCAGGTGACTTCCACGCGGCCCATCCAGAAGGGCTTGATCTCGACCTTTCGGGTCGGACCTTCGTCTTCCCCGCGCTTTTCTTCGCTCTCGGGGCTGCCGATGGTGAAGGTGCCGCCGGGCACGGGGACCATGTCGAACTTCATGGTCGTGCCGGGGATGGCATCGGTGTAGGGCTTGAAGTCGGTGGGGGGCTTGTCCTGGGCGAGCGCGGCGGGAACGATAGACAGCGAGGACCCAATCAGCAGGAGGGCGGGCCAATGACGAAGGCGAGGCGCATGTATCACGGCGGGCTGGCTCCGGGGCGTCGCGGGGGGGGGCGGTGGGTGGGTTGGGCGAGTCTCATTCTACTCACAAACGCGGCGATTGCCGACGATCCCACGGCCAATCGCCACGAATTTCGCCAGACCCATATGGGCAGCGAATTCAAGATTGTCTTATACACCACCGATTCGGCCGAGGCTAGACGCGCCTCCGACGCCGCCTTCGTCCGGATCGCCGACCTCGATCGCGCCCTCTCGGACTACAACCCCGAAAGCGAGCTCATGAAATTATGCGACCGCGCGGGTGGGCCACCCGTTGAGGTCTCCGAGGACCTGTTTCGCTGCCTGGAGCGGGCGGACGAGGTCTCGAAGCTCAGCGACGGGGCCTTCGACGTGACCATAGGCCCGGTCGGGCGTCTCTGGAGGCGCACCCGCCGGACCCGCGAGCTTCCCGATCCCGAGACCCTGGCCCGCGCCCGCGAACTCGTCGGCTATCGTAATGTCCGGCTCGACCCGGCGAAGCGGACCGTCCAGCTCTTGAAGCCCCAGATGAAGCTCGACCTAGGCGCCATCGCCAAGGGGGACGCGTGCGACCAGGCCATCGCGGTCCTGAAGAAATGCGGGATCGCCTCCGCTCTGGTGGCCGGCGCCGGAGACATCGTGGTCTCGGGCCCGCCCCCCGGCCAGGCCGGATGGAGGATCGGCGTAGCCGAGCCCGACGGTGACCCCGATCGCCCGTCGCGGTTCCTCTCGCTGAGCCACGTGGCGGTTTCAACCTCGGGCGATGCCGAACGGTTCGTCGAGATCGACGGCAAGCGCTACTCGCACATGGTCGATCCCCGCACGGGGGTAGGCGTGATCGACCGCGCAAGCGTGACCGTGGTGGCGCCCGACGGCATCACCGCCGACGTGCTCGACACGACCATCTATCTTCTGGGACCGGATCGCGGGATGCCGCTGATCGAGGATACCCCAGGCGCCGCCGCCATCTACGTGAGGGCGGGGGAGAGGCCGAGGACCGAGGCCTCTCGCCGGTGGAAGGGTCTCTCCAACGACACCTCGGGATCGGGCACGGGCACGGGCGAGCCGCGTTGAGCACGCGGTCCCGCCCAGCCCGTTGCCGCCATTTACTTGGTGGGGACGGCGGGCATGGCCTGCGGGGCCGCGGTCTGGGCGGCAGCGTAGGTCTGGGGAGCGGCGGTGACCGGGGCGTACACGGTCTCGTAGACCGGGGTCTCGCAGACCGGGGCCGGGGCGCACTCGGCCTTCTTCTTGTGGCAGCCGAACTTCGGCATCTTCATCTTGTGGTGCTTCTTGACCGGGGCCTCGCAAACCACCGGGGCGGGGGCCGGGGCGCAGGCGGCCTTCTTCTTGTGGCAGGCCGAGGCGTCCGAGGCCATCGAGAGGGCGAGGCCGGCAGCAGCAAGTCCGAGGAGTCCGCGTCGCATTGGTGCATCTCCGAAGTCTGGTGAGTCTGAGCAACCCAGGCTGATTATTCCCTAGGAGCAATCTAGGATAGATATTCCGTGCGGAAATGCAAAAGATTTTCTCCCTTCTCCCTCACGACAGACCCTTCGCAGACTCATTTCATAGCGCAATAAGATTTGCGAATGCCAGGCGATTGAAAGAAATCGGAAGTCCTTCGAATCTCGCCAACGGAGGTCGATCCAAGACGCGGGAGACCAATTCTCCCGCATGATTCCGCCCCCGCACTCCGCCAATCTCGTGCCAATCTCGCCCAAAATTGATAATCTAGGCAAGTTGACAGGAACCTCGCGAAATTAAGCGTTCAGGCATCCCTGGTGACCTGTAAGGACAAAACCTGGGTGATGCCTGCCCCTAGGTGGACCATGCTCCCTCATAGAGGTTCTTGTACCGCATACATCCCAATGTGGGGCACATCGAGAGAAATCGAACAGCTTGCCAGATATGAGATAATTTTGTACACTATAACCTTGCTTGGGGTTGCCGCTTCGGGCTAAACTCGCTACCTCATGCATTGCTTGAGGAGACCGCGAGGCGACGGGCGAGGGGGACGCAGGAGCGATGGCCAAACGTAAGGGACGACAGGACGACGGGTTGGTCAGGCGACCCAACGTGGTGGTCGAGGACGTGACCCTGGCCTCGGCGACCCGCGATCGCTACCTGAACTATGCCCTCAGCGTGATCACGTCTCGCGCCCTGCCCGACGTCCGCGACGGCCTCAAGCCCGTGCAGCGACGCATCTTGTACGCCATGTGGTCGGACCTCCGGGTCACGGCCGACGGGCGTTACATCAAGAGCGCAGCGGTCGTGGGCGAGGTCATGAAGAGCTATCACCCGCACGGCGACCAGTCGATCTACGACGCGCTCGTTCGGATGGCCCAGCCTTTTAGCCTTCGCTATCCTCTCGTCGAAGGGTACGGCAATTTCGGTTCGCTCGACGGCGACCCGCCGGCGGCCATGCGTTACACCGAGTGCCGTCTCACGCCGATCGCCCAGGAGCTCCTGACCGAACTCCGCGACCGGACCGTGGACCTCCGCCCGAACTACGCTTCGACGACCGAAGAGCCGCACGTCCTTCCAACGCAGATCCCGAATCTTCTAGTGAATGGGGCATCGGGAATCGCCGTAGGGATGGCGACGAACATCCCTCCGCACAACCTGCGAGAGGTCTGCGCCGCGCTGGAAATGATGCTCAAGGCGGGCGATCGCGACACCCCCATTGAGAAGCTCCTGGAAGCGATTTTAGCCCCCGACTTCCCCACCGGCGGGGTCATCCTCAACACGGCCGACGAGATCAAGCAGATCTACATGACGGGTCAGGGCAGCATCAAGCTGCGGGGCACTTACGAGCCCGATCCCGAGAAGCCCAACCAGATCCTCGTCACCTCGATCCCCTACGGCATCGAGAAGGATGCCCTGGTCGAGCGCATCGGCGCCCTGATCGGCGAGGGGAAGGTTCCGCAGCTCACCAACGTGAAGGACCTGAGCACCGACGACGTGAGGATCGCGCTCGAGCTGCGGCCCGGCCAGAACGCCGACGCGGCGCTCGCCTATCTGTTCAAGAACACGCCCCTTCAAACCAACTTCAACGTGAACATGACGTGCCTCCTGCCCACCGCGGGGGCCGAGGTGGCGGTGCCGGACCGGCTCGACCTGAAGAGCATGCTCCAGCATTTTCTCGACTTCCGCCTGCAGGTCGTCACGCGGAGGCTCTTGCACGAGCTCGAGGGGCTGCTCAGGCGGATCCACATCCTCGAAGGCTTCGCGATCGTCTTCAACAACCTGGACGAGGCGATCCGCATCATCCGCGCGAGCGACGGCAAGCCCGACGCCTCGCCGAAGCTCATGACCCGCTTCGAGCTGACCTACGAGCAGGCCGACGCGATCCTGGAGACCAAGCTTTATCGCCTGGGCAAGCTGGAGATCGAGGACATCCTCAAGGAGCTCGAGGCCCGTCGCGCCCGCGCCGCCGAGATCCAGGCCCTGCTGGACGACGAGCCGTCGCGCTGGAAGATGATCCGCAAGGAAATCAAGGAGATCGGCCGCGCGTACGGCGACGACCGACGCACCCGGATCCTCGAAGGCCCTCTGCCCACCACGGAGTTCCGCGAGGAAGATTACATCATCGACGACGACGCCTGGATCATCGTCACGCGGGACGGATGGATCAAGCGCCAGAAATCGTTCGCCGACGTGCCGAGCATCCGCGTCCGCGACAACGACACCGTGGGCTGGGTCCTCCGCTCGCGGGCCCGGCAGAGCCTCACGGTCTTCACCGATCGCGGTGTGGCCTACACCCTGAGGGCGAACGATATCCCGCTCACGACCGGGCACGGTGAGCCGATCCAGAAGCAATTCGCGTTCGAGGACAACGAGCACATCGTGGGAGTGGTCTGCCACGACCCCCGCTGCCTGCCCGACGTGAAGCACGCCCCGCCCGTCCAGCAGCCCTTGCAAACCGTGATGCTCGACGACCTGAGCGTGGCCGAGACCAACGGCACCAACGGCCATGCCGCCTCAAGCCTGCCCCCGCCGCCTTATGCCGTGGCGCTCACCGCGGGCGGCAAGACGTTGAGGTTCGCGCTGGCCCCGCTTGCGGTCGTGTCCACCCGCAAGGGCAGGGCGGTCGTGCGGCTCGACCCCCTTGTCAAGGGTGACCGAGTGGTCGGCGTCGAACCCAGTGACGGCCTCGAAAACGTGTGCCTGGCCACGAAGTCGGCTCGCGTACTCATCTTCCCCGTGGCCGAGGTCAATGTGGTCTCGGCCGCGGCCAAGGGCGTGACCGCCGTGAAGCTCGACACCTCGGACCGCGTGATCGGGTTCACCCTGGCCGATCGCAAGCGGGAGGGGCTCACGGTCCGCACCTCGCGAGGCGCCACGCAGATCGTCCGCGCCACCAAGTATCCGGTGACCGGCCGCGGAGGGCGCGGCTACGCGATCCTCCAGAGGGGGTCGCTCGACGCGATTGTGCCCGACGAGGTCCGCCCCGTCCCGCCCGTCGAGCAGGTCGATCAGTAAGCCGAATTGCCGCCTTTTGCCGCCTCACGGGGCCAGGATTCGAGCATGTCGAGCGGAACGTACAGTGCAGATTCGATCACGGTGCTGGAGGGCCTCGAAGCCGTCCGTCGCCGCCCCGGCATGTACATCGGCGGCGTGGACAAGGCCGGGTTCCACCACCTCCTCTGGGAGATTGTGGATAACTCGATCGACGAGGTCATGAACGGCCACGCCACGCGGATCGTGGTCACGCTGGGCACCGACGGCCGCACCATGTCGGTCGCCGACAACGGCCGAGGCATCCCGGTGGGGATCCATCCCAAGACCGGCGTGAGCGCGCTGGAGACGATCTTCACGACCCTCCACGCGGGCGGCAAGTTCGACAACGACGCCTACAAGGTCGCGGGCGGCCTACACGGCGTGGGGGCGAGCGTCGTCAACGCCCTGTCGCGTAGCCTGACCGCCGAGGTGCGACGCGACGGACTGACCTACACCCAGACCTTCAAGCGCGGGAAGCCCGTCGGCCCCGTGGAGCCCGGAGAACCCGCGCGAGGGACGGGCACCACGGTCACTTACACGCCCGACAACGAGATCTTTCGCGACCAGGCCTACGACGCCGCGCTGATCGCCGAACGCCTGGACGTGAAGACCTACCTCAACAAGGGGCTGGTGATCCAGTTCGTCGACCAGAAGAACAAGACGAACACCGAGTTCCGACACGAGGGGGGCGTAGCCGACTTCCTCGTGGCGATCAACACCGCCCGCAACGATCTTCGCGTAACTCCCCAGGCGTTCGTCCACGAACGAGAGGACAATGACCTCCGCGTGGCCGTGGCCCTGAGCTGGACCGAGTCCACCGACGAGGAAATTCGCTCCTACGTGAACACCATCCCCACGCGCGACGGGGGGACGCACGAGCAGGGCCTGCGCAAGGCCGTCGGTGCGGCCGTGCGGAAGTTCATGGACACGCACGAACTGATCAAGAAGGGCATGGAAATCAAGGAAGAGGACATCCGCGAAGGGCTTACCGCGGTCCTCTCCATCTGCATCCACGAGCCCCAGTTCCAGGGCCAGACGAAGGACCGGCTGAACAACCCCGAGGTCCGCTCGCTGGTCGAGTCGGCCGTGAGGCCCGCGCTCGAAGGCTTCCTCCTCAAAAACAAGACCATCGGCGACGCGATCGCCAACCGCGTGATCCAGGCCGCCCGCGCCCGCGAGGCCAGCCGAGCCGCAGCCAGCCAGGTCCGCCGCAAAACGGCCATCTCCAACCGGCTCACCCTCCCGGGCAAGCTCCACGACTGCGACACGTCGAACCCGGAAGAGTCGGAATTGTTCATCGTCGAGGGCGACTCGGCAGGCGGGTCGGCCAAGCAAGGCCGGGATCGAGACATCCAGGCCATCCTCCCCCTGCGCGGGAAGGTGCTCAACGCCGAGCAGGCCGGCAAGGCCAAGGTTTTGGACAACAAGGAGTTGACCGACCTTGTCAGCGCCCTCGGGTGCGGGATCGATGACCACTACGACCCGGCTCGCCTCCGCTACGGCAAGGTCATCCTCCTGACCGATGCCGACAGCGACGGCCACCACATCGCCACCCTTTTGCTCACGTTCTTCTATCGGCACATGCCCAACCTGTTCGCCGAGGGGCGCATCTATCTGGCCTGCCCCCCGCTCTACAAGGTCACGCACGGGCAAGAGACGCAGTGGGCGGCCGACGACGCGCAGCGAGACCGGATCCTCGCCAAGCTCCCGAAGAACGCCAAGCCGAACATCACCCGGTTCAAGGGGCTGGGAGAGATGCCGGCCAAGCTGCTTTTCGAGACCACGCTCGACCCCGCACGTCGTCGCCTCCTGCGCGTGGTTGTGCCCGACGACGATCGCCCCTATACGGAAAGCACGGTCAGCGGGCTCATGGGCAAGGAGCCCGAGGCCCGTTTCAAGTTCATCATGGCCGAAGCCTACACGGCGAAGGACATCGACATCTAGCCCGCCTCGATCATCGTTCCACGCGGATCAGGATCTTCGTCGCGCCAGGCGTCCCGGCCGCGCGGAACGCTTCCTCGGCCTGATCGAGAGAGTATTCGCCACCGATCAGCGGGCGGACATCAATCGTCCTGCGAGCCAGGGCGTCGATCGCAGGTGGGAAGGGGCCGCATCGCGAGCCGATCACGCGAATCTCGTCGATCACAACGGGGGCCAGGCTCAGGGAATGCTCCTGCGCGATCGTGGTCTTCAGGACGACCGTCCCGCAAGGCCTGACCAGGTCCAGGGCGGTTGAGAACCCCGACGCATGTCCCGTGCAATCGACCACCACATCGAAGGAATTCCGCGCCGAGAGGCTTTCGCCCAGGTTGAGAGTCGCGATCCCGGGGCCAGCGAGCGCCAGCTTCCCTTCATGCTTGCCAATGAGTGTGATCTTGGAGCCCCGGGAACGCGCGACCCAGGCACAGAGGAGGCCGAGTTTGCCGTCTCCAAGGATCGCGATCGAGGAGAACGGCCGCAGGTCGACCTGGTCCGCCATCTGGAATGCCGCGGCCAGCGGCTCGATGAAGACGGCTTCCCGGTCGTCGATCGTGTCGGGAATGGCGTAAAGGTTGCGTGTAGGAACAACAACCCGATCCGCCATGGCCCCGTCACGTCCCAGGATCCCCAGGACGGTCCGATTCGGGCAATGATTGGAACGTCCGGTAAGGCAAGTTGGGCAATTCTGGCAACTCGCGTTGATTTCTGACGTCACACGACGTCCCGAAGGATCTCGACCGACGAACTCATGTCCGAGGACGCCGTGATAGCCCATGTATCCGCGGGAAAGTTGGAGATCGGTATCGCATATACCCGCAGTAAGCACATGGAGGAGCGTCTCCGATGCCGATGCGACGGGCTCGGGCAGGTCGGTTCGCAAGCAGATGGACGTTCCATCACAGTAGATTCCTCGCATCGTTTGAAATCTCCGGAAACAATGACGCGGAGGAATGATGGAAAACCCGTGAAGCGACAAATTGAGGTTGGCGACGGTATCTCAATCGTTGTAAACTCTCGCCTCAATGTTTGACTAGACACAGCGAACCGGGAACGCTTTTCACGCGTTCATTTGTTTCGTTGGGTCGTGCGATTCTGGCGAGATTCCCGAGGTTGGCTGTCCGTTACGGTCAGCAGCAACGCCTCAAGATCCCCGAGCGTCGAGTCGAACACCGGATCGGCCTTCTCTCTCCCGCCCAAGCGCATGCCTCGTCGCTGTCGGCAGGTGCCCCCTCCGATCGCAGCGACGGGCGGCCTCCCCCCGAGACACCAGAGCACTGAAGGGTTCGCATGACCACACTGTCTACAGAACATCCCAAGGCCGATGGCGGCTACATTGCCTGGGGCCCCTTGATGTGGATCGTCGTCCTCCACATGGGGGCACTTCTCGCATTCCTGCCTGCGTATTTCTCCTGGTCCGGCGTGCTCGTGTGCCTGATCGGCCACTGGTTGACCGGCGGGATCGGGATCTGCATGACCTATCACCGGTTGCTCACCCATCGTAGTTTTGCGGTTCGACCGGGCTTTGTCGAGTATTTGCTCACGATGATCGGATGCGCCGCGTCCGAGGGCGGCCCGATCGGATGGGTGGCCGACCACCGTCGCCATCACGCCCACTCCGACGAGCCCGATGACGTCCACAGCCCCGTTCACGGCGGGTTCGGGTGGGCCCATATGTTCTGGTGGATGACCCCCGACATCACCGCGCGTCACACGCCCGAGTATCTGAACAAGTGGGCCCCCGACCTGTACAAGGATCCGGTCCACCGGTTCCTGAACAGCACGCCCATCATCTTCCCCTTGCTGTCGGCCGCGCTCGTCTTCGGGCTGGGCAGCATCTGGGGCCTCGGCATGTCGTGGCTGGTGTGGGGCTTCTTCGTCCGCACGATCTTCGTCCTCCACACCACATGGCTCGTGAATTCGGCCACGCACGTGTGGGGCTACCGCAGCCACGAGACCCGCGACAAGTCCACCAACCTCTGGTGGGTGGCCCTGTTGACCTACGGCGAAGGCTGGCACAACAACCATCACGCCTTCCAGACCTCGGCCCGTCACGGCCTCCGCTGGTGGGAAATCGACATGACGTACATCGCCCTGAAGCTCGGCTCGTACGTCGGGATCGTCTACAACCTGAAGCTGCCCAAGCTCACGCAGCTCGGACCAAAGACGACCAAGGCCAACGCGAAGGCGATAAAGGCTAAGGCCAAGCAGCAACGCAGTGATGAGGAACCGGAACTGGTCGGCGCCGCGAACAGACCGGCAATCGACTTCGGTAGAAATCCTTCAAGAGC
>JANOBY010000383.1:0-10417 GCA_031411935.1 Planctomycetales bacterium
CAGGCGAGCGGACGCCCCCCATGCCGACGACCCATCCTCCTGGCGACGCAGGCCCGTGCGAGCTTTGCGAGCGCGTCGGCAAGCCCCTGACCTTTCACCACCTGATCCCACGTCACTGCCACCGCAAGCGACGGTTCCGTAACCGTTTCACCCTCGAAGAGATGCGCACCTGCGGGCTCTGGATCTGCCGGCCCTGCCACGACGGGATTCATGACCTGATCGACGAGAAGGATCTGGGCTGGAACTATCACTCGAAGGAACGACTCCTGGCCCACGAACGGATCGCCCGGCACGTGGAATGGGTCAGGAAGCAGAAGTGAGGAGGGGAACGAGGGTCACCTCAGGAACTGCACGAAAGGGTCGCGCATCCTGGCCTCGTGCGAGCCCATTCCGGCCTCCTGGCGGAGAGGGATTCGTGCTCGGGTTGCTCGTCATAAGGCCTTTTCAGGACGGAGAAGAGGGTCTCGAGCCTCGAGAGGTCCCCTCGCTCGGCCGACTCGATCGCCTCCTGGGCCAGGTAGTTTCGGAGCACATACCTGGGGTTGGCCGCGAGCATGGACTCTCGCAGGACCTCGGGGCTCGTCGCCTCGTCTCGAAGGCGATCCCGGTAGCGATGGAGCCAGTCGATCAGGCTGTCGTGTGCGGCGGAATGAGAGGTCGCGTAGGTCGCTTCGTCGATTAGCGACTTCCATACGCCCGGGTCGAGGTCCTGGCCCTCCACAAGCGTCGGCGCGACATGCGAGAGCTTGCGGAAGAAGAGCGTCATGTCCATCTCCGCCCCTTCCAGACTCGTCCAAAGGTCGCCCAGCAAAGTGTCATCACCAGGGTGATCCGTCGTCCGCAGACCGAGCTTCCTGCACGTCATCTCGCGATGAGTCTTCAAGAAGGTCGAGCGATAGACCTCAAGGCCCAGGGTGAGCCCCTGCTCGTCGGGCGCGAGGACGGACAACGCGTTGGCCAATTTCTTGAGGTTCCACAGGGCCACACCGGGCTGCTGCCCGTATGTGTATCGGCGCATGCTGAAGTCCGTCGTGTTGGGCGTCCAGTCGGGATCGTACGGTTCGAGCCACCCGTACGGGCCATAGTCGATCGTCACGCCCAGGATCGCCATGTTGTCCGTATTCATGACCCCGTGGACGAATCCCACCGCCATCCAGTGGGCGATCATGACCGCCGTCCGTCGGCAGATCTCCGAGAACATGGCGAGGTAGGCCTCCTGCGACGGAGCACCCAACTCGGAATAATGGTGCCGCAGTACATAGTCGGCCAGGAGCCGAAGATTCTCCGGCTCTCGTCGGTCCATGAGGATCTCGAAGTGCCCGAAACGGATGAACGTGGGGGCCACCCGGGCGACCACGGCCCCGGGCTCCGGCCGAGGGTCGCCCATGTAGAACATGTCGCGGATGACCGCATCCCCGGTGCCCACCAGGCTCAGGGCCCTGGTCGTCGGAACGCCCAGGTAGTGCATCGCCTCGCTGCAGAGGAACTCCCGCAACGAGGACCGCAGCACGGCCCGCCCGTCCCCCTGTCTCGAGTAGGGGGTGCGTCCCGCCCCCTTGAGCTGGACCTCCCAGGACGATCCATCACGAGCCGTCAACTCGCCGAGGGAGATCGCCCGGCCATCGCCCAGCTGCCCGGCCCAGCTCCCAAACTGGTGCCCGCCGTACCGCGCGGCAAAGGGCTTCATCGTGGGCGTCACGAGGTTGCCGGCCAGGACATCGACCGCTGGGCCTCGCACCTCGGGCCGTTCTAAGCCGAGAAGCTCCCCCATCTCGTCCGACCAGCCGAGCAGGTGGGGGTCGGAAACCGGAGTCGGATCCACGCGAGAATAGCAATAACCGGGGACCTGCCTGGGCCGATTCACGGCCTGGGCCTCCCCGGGGAGTTCGTCGGCGTACGAGTTGCGGAAAGTGGCCTGATCGATTTGCATGATGAGCCTTGCACCACTCTCGGGCCGGAAGGTCGGAAACCGTGCTCATACCATCGGTGTTCGGTCGAGACAAAAGCATGCTCGATGCCAGGGGCTTCCCGCAGATTTCGCCTCGTGCTTGCCGAATTCCGGTTCCCCTCTCGTCATTCTAAGGACGAAGGGAAGGTTGGGCCTCACTTGCCTTTTCCGATGGCGAGGCCTCCGACCGACTCCACCCGCGTCCCCACCCTTCCCCCCGACCGATCAGGAGGCGAGTGGCGAGTCGTCGTAACGAGCGAGAAGGTCGGCGGGATCGCGATAGATGGCGATGCACCCGGCGGCCTTCAGCTCCGCCTCGGGGAAGCCTCCACAAAGAACCCCGATCGTGCGTAGACCGGCCTTGGTGGCGGCCTCGGCGTCGTAAGGGGTGTCCCCGATCACGAGCACATCCTCGGGCGTGACGGTCCCCAAACCAGCCAGGGCGGCCTGGAAGATGTCGGGGTGCGGTTTGGACCGCTCTGCGTCGTCGGACGAGGTCTTCACCTCGCAGAGCCCCTCGACGCCGGCGATCTTCATGTAGACTTCCAGCTCATCCGCCTTGGCCGACGAGGCCAGCGCGATCTTGCGACCCTCGGACTTGATGCGCTCGAAGAGGGCCCGAACGCCGGGAAAGCCCTGGATCCTGGGAAGATATTCGCGTTTGAAGAGCTCGGAGCGATACGACTCCATCTCCTCGCCGTGAAGCTCCACCTCCTTTTGAGGCAGCAACGCCGGCATGAGCTGGTCTCCCCCCTTACCGATCTCGTGGCGTACGCGATCGAAGGGCAGGTCGTGGCCGAAGTGACAGAGGGTCTCCTGCCACGCCTTCGCGTGGAAGTCCACGGAATCGATGAGCGTCCCGTCAATATCGAAGATGATCGCGCTGGGCATGGCGTCCTCTGCATTCCTTCCATCTATGTCAATCTCTGGATCCAGAGACGGGAGAAAGCTGCACGTTCCGCGCCGGTGACGTGGAGTTTGACGCTTGTCATCTCGCTTGCAGAACGGCACGCCGGGTGCGGGTTCTTCCGGAGGACAGCTCTCGGAATGTTCCCGAGGGTGCGGAATCTTGGCCCAGGTGCGACATGCCTATCTCCTCGCTCGGTACCTATCTGAACGATCACCTGGCCGGTTCGGTGGTCGCACTTGAGTACCTCGATCACCTCGAGGCTTCACGCAAAGGATCGACGCTCGCGACCTTCGCCTCCTCGCTCCGCAAGGAGATTGCCGAGGACCAGAAGGTTCTGGAGGCGCTCATGGCCGACCTGAAGATCACGCAGAGCGTCGCGAGAAAGGCGGCCGGCTGGATCTCCGAGAAGCTCGTCGAGGTCAAGCTCTACCTCGACGACGCGAGCGGCGGCCCCTTGAAGCTGCTCGAGGGACTCGAGGCGATCTCCCTGGGAATCGAGGGCAAACGCCTCCTCTGGAGGTCGCTCTCCGCAGCCTCCGACGGCCATCCCGACCTCGCCCAGCTCGACTTCGCCCAGCTCATCGCCCGGGCCGAAAGGCAGAGGGACGAGGTGGAGCGTATCCGGATTCAGGCCGCAACGTCGGCGTTCCAGAATCACGATACGCTCGACTGATCCCACGGCCGAATTGGCCCATAGGGCCCCGTCGCATTGACGCCGTCGCAGGCATCAATGCCAAGGCCCCGGGGTCGATCCCCCGGGGCCTTGGTCGAAACGGTAGTGGGCGCACGAGGACTCGAACCTCGGACCTCACGCTTATCAGGCGTGTGCTCTAGCCAACTGAGCTATGCGCCCGCTTTGCCACCCGTTCGTCACTGAGAACCACCTGTATCAGAGCCCCTAAGGGCTCGGAATGGGGTTGAAGACTCTCAAAGACGACAACTGGCTTGAAGAATCTAGCATAGCAGATCGCGGTTGAGCAATACAAGTCCGCTTCCGGTTTCGGGTGAGTCTTGTCCATGAACGTGCCCAGCCTTCGTCATCATGGCGGGGAGCTTCGTTGCGATGGACTTGAGGTTCTCGCCAATTCCCCATCAACGATTGCACTTGATCCGATCCGTGCGGGCATTCCTCCGCCGTTGGACGGTTGACATGGGCCCCACCAGGCGTTAAATTCACTACTCGTTCGTGTGAGGGCAGGTAGCTCAGTTGGTAGAGCACAGGACTGAAAATCCTGGTGTCGAGGGTTCAATTCCCTCCCTGCCCATTTGCGGTCCAACGCGTTCGTAGAGATGCCTCGTTCCTCGGCGAACGAGATGGGGCGATGCACTTCGCTTGCTCGCTAACCCGGAGTGGCCCCGGCGTGGCGAGGCGGAACCGGGTCATCATGCCTCACGCCGTCCCGACCGATTCTCGCCTCGGCGCTCGCCGGCAAGGGGGTCGTTTCGGGTCGAGGAGCCCGAAATTGGCTTCGTTTTGGGTTCGTTTTGGCTTCGTTTTACTACCGATTCAGGATGAAATCCCTCCCGCATCTGCCGTACAGTTAGACGTAACTCCTTTCCTGAAATCCACATCCGCAACAGCATGCCTTGCTGCCCGGGCGGCCGAATTGGGTTCGTTATGCAAAATCGTGTTTTTGCGCCGGATGGCCTCCCTGGCGGACAAACGCCGCCCTCTCGCGATGGTCCTGATTGTCAACGAGCCGAGGCGCGCGACGAACCGTGCCCCCTCGATAGTATCGAGACGAACCCGATCCGCGATCACGGTGCAGCGGTCCGTGCCCCCGGAATGCGTCGTCTCGGTCCGGGACGATCTCGGAAGCCGGATCAGTAGCGGAGCAGGCTGAACACCTCGTAGGGGTGCAGCTTCTCGCGTCCCCGGAGGAAATCGAGTTCGAGGACGAAGGCGCAGGCGGCGACCTCGGCGCCGGTCTGCGCGATCAGGTCGCAGCAGGCCCGCATGGTTCCGCCCGTGGCCAGCACGTCGTCCAGGAGGAGCACGCGGTTGCCCGGCTTGAGGGCGTCGGAGTGGACCTCGAGCTTGTCCTGCCCGTACTCGAGCTGGTACTCGGTGGCGATCGTGGCGTAGGGCAGTTTGCCCGGCTTGCGGATGGGGATGAACCCGAGATTCAGGGCCAGGGCCAGCGGGGCGCCGAAGATGAACCCGCGGGCCTCCGCGGCGGCGATCGCGTCGAGCTTCTGCTCGGAGAAAGCCTGCGCCATGCGATCGATCGTGGCGCGGAAGGCGTCCGGATGGCCGAGCAGGGGGGTGATGTCCTTGAAGAGGATCCCAGGCTTGGGGAAGTCGGGGATGTCGCGTATGTAGTCGCGCAGGTCGATCGGGTCGCCGGGCATACCTCTCTCCAATCCACGGGATGTCGCGGGAGCCAGGTCCCGGGAGCCGGGATGACTATAGCAGATCGGGGTCCGCCGGAGGCGAGCCCTCACCTCTACGGCGAGAACGATTCGAGGTCGCTGGCCGAGGCCGGGAGGCCCATCGGCGGGGGGCTGAACGCGGGCGCGTTGCCCGCCCCAATCTTCCCTCCCGGGACAGCCGTGCTCGAAGAATTCATGGGCTCGGGATCCGAGATGAGCGGGATATTCACCCCGACCTTCTTCTTCTTCTTCCAGATCGAGCCCGACTGGATGGGGCCGACCCCCCCGAGGTAGATGTCCTTGGCGTTGGACGTGGCCAGCATGGTCCCCGAATTCCAGACCATCTGGCCGCTCGCCCGGTCGTAGGCGAACAGGGCCATCTTGGTCCAGGCGTGCTGGTCCGACTTCTTGAGCATGGGGATCTCGGGGATCGTGCCCGCGGGCACTCCGGGGACCACCGCGGGCACGTTGGTCTGCGGGATGCCGATCAGCCAGCTGTATTCGTTCGTCCCGTAGGCGCCCAGGCGGGCCTCGACGACCCACTGCGCCTGCTCGGCCTTGCTCTTGATGAGCACGCCCTGGGAGAGCATGGCCTGTCTCAGGCTCGAGACGATCCAGCCCTGGTCCGGGGCGGAGATGTACTGGGCATCGAGAAAGATCGGCACGCCCGCCAGCGGCCGGAAATCCACGCGCCGCAGGGCGTCGTCCCAGGCGTTGGTCAGCAGGAGCTGCTCAGTTCCCGTCCGGACGGTGCCCGTCATCTTCGTGCTGCCGCACCCGACCACGAGCCCTAACCAGGGCGTGAGCGCCAGGATCACCGTTTGCGCCCCGCGATGCCGCATCTCGCCCACCTCCGCCAGGGATTGTCGGGACACGTCGCGAAGGGTAGTCGGATCCTCGGGAACGGTCAACCGCGATCGCAGAGACAATCAGGCATCTTTTCAGACGAGAATCGAGGTGGAATGTTCTCCCAGGATGGGATACAATCGAGAATGATTCTTGATTGGATTCACGTCTCCCCAGTCGAAGGACGCAGGTCGTGGCCGAAATTGCCCCTCTGGACTCGGTCCGGGCTTTATCCTCGCCCGAAGACAAGTTCCGCGAGTTTCTGGAGATCCGCGGCGAGAAGCTCACCGAACCCCGGCGAGTGCTGATCCGCCACATCTTCGACACTCACAAGCACTTCGATGCTGACGAACTCGTCGCCGATCTCCAGCAATCGGGGCGGAGGGTGAGCCGCGCAACCGTCTATCGCACCTTGCGCTTGCTCGTGGAAGCCGGGCTTTTGCGAGAGCTTCGCCTCACGAACCGGACGGCCTACGAGCACGACTACGGATATCCGTCGCACGACCACCTGCACTGCACGTCGTGCAACAACGTGATCGAGTTCAACAACGAGGAAGTCCGTCGTCTTCGCGAGGCCGTGAGCCTCGAGCACGGGTTCCGCGCCTCGGGCCATCGCTTCATGATCACCGGCGTATGCCCGGCGTGCAGTCGCGCCAGGAGCAGCCCGAGGCGTAGGCTCGACCTGATCTGATCGAGGTCACCTCCGGACCAGGGTCAGGATCTTGTCCCCGACCGTGTACACGGCCACGGAGGCCGTTCCCAGGAGCGCGATCCAGCTCATGAGGTCCGCGAGCTTGCTCGGTGCGACCCTGGGGTCGGTGTCGCGATAGCGGAGATAGAGCGTGGCGCCCGCGATCAGGGGGAGCATGAGCGCCTGCGCGGCGCCTCCCACCATGATCAGCCCGAGCGGAGCCGGATAGAGCAGGAAGAGGATCACGGCCAGGATCGGATAGAGCACGCAGAAGAAGCGCACCGTCCGCTCGCGGTCCTGCGGTCCCTTCTGCCTCCAGAATCCGCCCAGGTTGAGGAAGTCGGCCGTCATCCGGCTGTTCGCGGCGGTGGCCACGTACAGGGTCTTGAAGAGGACCGCCCAGGCCCCAGTCAGGAAGAAGGGGCGGGCCCACTCGCCCAGGACCTGCGTGTACATGTGCGTGAGGGTGCGGATCATCCCGGCCCCCTCAAGGTCGCCCTTCGAGATCACGCCCGAGGCCAGCTGCCCGTGGAGAACCGCCGCGCCCATGAAGTAGAACGCCACGGTGGCCAGCGTGAAGACCAGCATGCTGAACCAGGCGTCGAGTTGCATCACGCGGAGCCATCCTCGGGCGCGCACGGCCCAGGATTCGTCGGGCGTGCGCGGCCCGGCCGCGCGGGCGTATCCCTTCTCAATGCACCAGTACGGATAGGCAAACAGCTCGCTCGCCCCGACCCCGGTGATCCCGAACGCCGAAAAAGCCAGGAACAGACCGTCGTTCGTCGAGGGCAAGGAGAAGGTGAGCCCCCCCGCCACGTCGCGCAGCGACAAGGGCAGCCGGAACGCCCCCAGGACGGTCACGAACGTGACCAGCGCCACCAGAATGGTCGTGATCTTCTCCAGACGTTTGTAGCCCCCCGAGAGCAGAAGCGCGATCGCGGCCCCGCACGTGACGCTCGCCCAGAACGGGATGCTGGCCGTGAGCCCCTTTCCCATGGCGACACCGTTGTCTCCATGGAACACCATGACCGCGGCCTCGCCCACGAGGCCTTCCATGGCGGCGATCTGGAAGTTGGTCGCGAGCATCATGACGAGCCAGAGCCAGGCCAGCCACGACGTGCCGAACCTTGGGCCGGGCAGCGTGTCGATCGCGGCCAGCGACGTCTTGCCCTGGGTGATCGCGTAACGCCCCATCTCGACCTGGATGAACACCTTGATCACGCACGAGATCAGGATCAGCCAGAGGAGGACAAACCCCTGCTTCGCCCCGAGCGCCGTGGTGTTGATCAGCTCGCCCGTGCCCACGATCGACGCCGCCAGGATCAGCCCCGGGCCGATCTGCGAGAGGGCCTTGAGGAGCGTCGTGGGAGGATCCTGGATCGCGTCGTGATTCAGGGCGTAGAGGTCAACGTGGGCCGAGCCGTCCTGGTCGGAGACGACGATCGGTGCGGAATCGGGTTCATTCATGGCCGGGCCGATCGGTAGGTGGGGAGTCCGCCCGAGCACGACGATCGGGGGCGGGCCCCATGTTAGAACGACGGCCCCTCGGTTTCAAAGGGGTGGCGACCCGCCGGGACGATCCCGCCCGGAAGGCCTAACCGCGGACCCGGCCCCTCGCCGAACGCGCCGGGACCGTCCCCAGGTGAGGCGCCGGAGGGGCGTTGTGGGTCTTCCCGGCCACGACCTCGGCAAGGTACTGGAGCATCCGGGCTCGATACCTCGGCAACGCGTAGGTCAGGGCCTTGGCGCGCCCGGACACGGGATCGTGAGGCCGTCCACGCAACTCCCAGTCCTCGATCGCGGCCCTGAGCCCATGCGAGGTGGTGTCCTCGTACAGGGCCCCCGACGTGGGGACGACCGTCTCGGCCGCGCCCCCACGTCCCAGGGCGATCACCGGGGCCCCGCTGGCCATGGCCTCGGCGGGGACGATCCCGAAGTCTTCCTCGCCGGGAAAGAGCAGGGCCCGGCACCTCCGGTAATGGTCGAGGATCACCTCGTCGCTCTGCCAGCCCAGGAACCTCACGCTCGGCCCGGCCAGGGCCTCCAGTCGAGCCCGATCCGGCCCCGACCCGATCACCACGAGGGGACGATTCGTGGCCGAGCAAACCTCGACCGCGTGATCCATCCGCTTGTAGGGAACGAGCGCCGACACGCAAAGATAAAACTCCTCGCGATCGACGGGCTTTGGCGAGTAAAACGCCGTATCGACCGGGGGCTCGATCACGCGGCTGTCGCGGCCGTAACATCCCTGGATCCGGCCTCGGACCGTCTCGGAAATCGCGATGAAGTGCGAGACCCGGGACGCGGTCGCGCGATCCCAGGTCCGCAGTCGATTGAGGAGCCATCCCGCGGCGGTTCGGCGGATCGGCCGTCCCTTCCAGCTGGTCAGATAGGCGTCGCGCCCTTCCCAGGCATAGCGCATGGGCGTGAAGCAATAACACACATGAGGCACGCCTCGCGGCACGCGCACGCTCTTGGCCACGCAGTGGCTGAGGCTCACCACAAGATCCACGTCGCCAACGTCCCACGATCGGGCCGCCGCCGGCATGAGCGGCAGGAGCTTGCGATAGTGCGACGCGATGCCCGGGAGGTGTTGCAGGGGCGAGGTCCGGATCGCCATCGACTCGATCGTGGGGTTGACCGACCCCTTGCGATGGAGGAGCGTGTGCAGGGTCGCGTCGGGGAACGCCCGGCAGAGGACGTCGAGGCACTTCTCGCCGCCGCGAAGCCCCGTGAGCCAGTCATGGACCAGGGCCACCCGCAGGCCGCTCAGCGAGGCGGGCAGAGATTCGACCGGAGCGGCTCCCTCTCGAATCATGGCATCCATGCCACCTCCGGGGGGACAGGTACGAGCGACGATTGCTGGAGGGCCATCCATGCCCCTCGGCGGACCATAACCCAAGCCGACCAATCGGGCAAGAGAGATGGGTCAAGGCAGTCCAGCCCCGGATAATAAAAAAGCCGGGGAGCCACCTTTTCGGCGGCCCCCCGGCTTTTGTCGATCGACACTCAGGCCCGATGAAAGGCTAGGCTCACCTCAGGACTTCATCCTGACCGAGCGGGGTCTGCTTGTAGAAATTGACGGGCAGGGATCCGCCGGCCGGGGTCAGCAGCTTGGCCCACACGCGACCGTCGATCGACTCGGTCACGAACCGGGCCGAGCCGTCGCACATGACCACGTTCACACCGCCGCTGTGACGGCTGGAGGCGTAGGGGGAAGCTCCCTCCTCAACGCCCAGCGCGATGCCGGAGTTGATGTTCTCCTGAGTGCCCACCTTGTTCGCGAGGGTCCAGGAAAGGCCCGTCTCGGGCGTGCCGGAGTTCGCGGGAAGGAAGGGGGCGAGACCGCTATCGGTCGAGCACGCGCCGGTCCCACCATTGCAAACGTTGTCCGACCCGAAGAACATGACGAAGTTCGGGTGCGGGGCCGCCCAGTTGATGACCGGGGCGGGAGGGGTTGGGGCCGAGCCCAGGCCGGTGTAGTCGTTGGTCGCCTCGGCGTAGCCGGCGAAGATGTTCTCACCGACCAGCAGGGTGGTGCTGGAACCGTCGGTGATCGAGGCGGAGGTCGTCTTCACATCCCAGGGCATGTTCCCCTGGGCGGTGCCGAGGAACATCACGCCGGTCTTCTTGGCGAGCTGCATGTTCG
>JANOBY010000384.1:0-22473 GCA_031411935.1 Planctomycetales bacterium
GACCAGGGGCGGCATCGATCTGGGTCGCGGGATCGTGACCTACCGCGACCGGACCCGGCCTCGCAAGGTCCTCGCCCCGGAGACCGTGACCGACACGTCACGTGCGCTCTCCTCGTTTCTTGAATCCATCCGGTCTCACGAGACGGATTCGATGCGAATCTCGCTCATCGAGGCGAACGAGGCGGTGGCGACGGGCTTGATGGTCCGCAGGGCGGTGGACGAAAGGCGAGTCGTCACGAGGCAAGAGGTTCAGCCCGTCGCCCGCCCCAACACCTCCCCATTCCATCAGACTTGACTTGACCGTCGGGGGCAGGATCGCCATGATCGACGCGGCCGCGACCGGAGCACTCGCGGGCAGGCTCATGGAGAGAGTTAGGATGACTTTCGAAGAATGCAAGCACGCCATCCAGGCGATCCGCGAACGACAGGGCACCGCAAGGCCGATGATCCGCGTCGATTTCGGCGGATCGACCTATCGAGGCCGTCTGGCTCGGGTGGATAGCGACCGAGCCCGAGAAAATACCGGGAATCCTCCATTCGGATTGCTCGTCTTGGACGATCCGGGGTTAGGCCGCGGCCCCCAGACGATCCTCCAGATTGACTCGATCGCACCTGATGCAATCAGCGATTCCTCCCAGAATTGAGGAATGCGAACGTGGGATGTAAATCCCGTCAGTTGTGCTTGAGCCAGGATTCGGTGGCGCCGATCGCGGCCGACCGCGTCGCGAAGGACTGAACACGCCACTCGTACGGCTCCGAGAACGCCGAGGCCATGCATTCGAGCCACTGACGGATCACGAGGGGCGATTGGCTGACCATCGTCCCTCGTCGAACCACGCCCGGCTCGATTGTTTGCTCGAAGATCACGGCAAAGTAAGCGAGCGATTCCCTCTGCTTCAACCCCCCCAGGTGCTTCCTCATCGGCTCGTCCAACCGGGCCGAGATCTCTCCGAAGATGGAGCGGAAATCTTCCAGAGCCTCATCCTGGGGATAAGTGACGAAGGGGCGATGCTGCCCCAGAATCCTGAGGTAACGGACAAAGTCATCAGCGTGATGATTCGCGAGGTAATGGACCAATCCCCAGGAGAGGGCGTAATCCGTTTCGGATAACTCCTTGGCCTGAGTCAGGTGATCCACCGTCGAGGACCGGGCAATCGGCCCAATCCGGGAACGGGTCATCCGGGGGCTACGCCCCTGGATCGCCAAGGAATCCTCCAGATCGGCCAGGGTGGACAGGTGGGAGGAGTTGACGAGGCCCACCCCCTCCCATTCACCCGTGGGCGAGAGGGATGCCGAGCAATACTCCGCAAGCCCTTCGATCAGCCACACGGGCCAATCCGCGAATCGAGGCTGAATGCCTAGATTGGCCAGGATCTGGTGAGCACCCTCGTGGGCGACGGTTTGGGGCCGTCTCCGGGCCGCGAAGCGAGTGTCTTCCACGGTGCAGTCGCGATGTTCGAAAAAATAGATGCGATTTGTGACCTGGTCGTAAACCGCCTGGATCTCGGGTGCCACCGCGTGATTCTCGCGAAAATCGCTCTCCGTCCTGTAGATCACGGCAATGAGGGGGAACTCCGACTCCGGTGCTTCGAATCCCAGTGCCTGGAACGAGTTGCGTAATCCCAGGTAAAGGCTCTCCAGCAATTCACCGCTTTGCCTGGCGAATCCGGGAGATCCCTGGCTCACAATCAAGTAGTGGTCGGTGGTATAGCTCCGGAAATGCCGATAGGCTCCACCGGCGAGCCGTGCCTGAGCTTCCCCGACGGAAAATGGCGTGAAGGGCTCGTCAGTGTAGATCAGCGCGTTGGGCCAACCTACGGACCCATCCGGAAGTATGACCACTCGCGAGTCCCTCTCTCCAAAGACTCGTCCCACGAGGGGAACCCCGTGCTCGTCACCGATCAAAACACGCCGATCGTCCAGACTGGCGATCGGGAGTGTCGGGGTTGACAGCCCCGCGAAGAGGTGGACGAAGAGTGGGATCCGTCGCCTTGGAGCCGATTTGTAACCCAGTGCATCTAAGATCTGGGAATCCCCGGAGAGGGATTTCCGCCTGGCAGGAATCGGCCGTTGATGATTTCGAGGGGTCCATCGCTCGACTTGCTGGCTCCGGTCGGGTGAGGCCGCGATGGATGCTAGGATATGCTGATCGAGATCTCGGGACATGTCTGGACCGGACCCGGCCAGAGCCGCCAGGCCAAAGACACTGCACCAGAGCCGTACTACACGCTTGCGAGCTGCTTCCGGGAGTCGACATTCCATGATCGTCCCCCTCGAATCCTGAGGTCGCTTCCAAACTCCGGACGGATCCCACCAAGATTATCCGACACGCGATGTCAAGGAAAGATGGTTGCAAGGATGATAGGAAGAAATTAGCGCGCGGCCGGTGCGGAGATCCGTCCACCGAATTGCTTGAGCCATTCAAACGAGGGTTTGGCGGTTCCGTCCGTTCGAAAGAGGCCGGACTGGGGGTAGGTGGGATCGATATCGTCCAGGGCCTGAATCCAGGTGACGGATCGGACGAAGGGTTTGGCCACAGCGAGAGAGAACCAGGCTTCCATCATCTGTTTCTGGAAGGCCTCGTCCGGAGTCCTGGCGAACTGGACGGTCTCCACGCCAATGGCGTTGGGCCCATTGGTTCCAGGAGGCGTGCCCGAGGGCAACGCCATGCTGATGTGGACGGGCAGATTGACGAGGGCATAGAGGTCCAGAAGTCGCGAGAAATCGAGAAGGTCGCGAAGGTGACTTCCGATCCGCGAATAGCCAGGAGCAATCTCGAGCCCGATCCCGCTCATGCCGAGCTCCGCTCTGGCAAGAGAATCCGCGAGATGCAACGGGCCGAGTTGAAACCGGCTCGACGCCATCCACTCACCCCACGGTCGATCGAAATCGACGACCATCAGAGCGTCGGGGTCGAGCCGGTTGGCAACCCGGAGCAAGTGGGCTGTGAGCTTGATCTGCTCCTCTTCGGAGAGGCCCAGGATCTCGGACGAGGCGGCGCGGTGGACCACATGCCAGGTCGCGATTTTGCCTCGATACCTCGTGATCGTCTGACGAACGTGCTCGGTGGCTTGCTCCTGAATCTCTTCGTAGTCCCCCTCCCAGAGCCAGAGCCAGTCAGGCAGGCTCCCTCGGTGCAGGTCGAGCAGCGGTCCGGCCGTGACCTGGAGATTATTCTTGCGACACCAATTCACCTGAGAATCGTAATCGTCCCAGCGACGCTTGCCTTCGTCGGGGGAGAGTTTGGACCAAGTCATCCCGACTCGCCCAGCCTGGAAGGTTTTCGCCACCTGGGCCGCCCAGGTCGAGGATTTCGATAGGCCCTCCACGCCGCATGCGAGCAATGTTGGCAAAGGCCGCGAATGGTCGAGGCGGCGACGGATCAATTGCGACGTGTAAGAGTCGACAAGGTGACGGGCCGCCAGGAAGGAGGCCTCGAGGCTCAACGCCGCCGCGGTCGCGCCTTCGCCGGGGTTGTCGCGGGCGGTGACCGCGCGAGCGCAGGCCTTGCGGGCGTGAGACAAAGCATCCTCGACTTCCATCGGGACGAGCAATCCCATCTGCCGCCAGTCGGCGAGCTGATTCTGCACGTCATTCAATTTCCCGCGGGCCAGTTCGATCCCGAGATCATAGGGCTGGGCGCGCTCGGCCAGGGTCGCCGTCGAGACCATGGGTTCGCCGTAACCCGCCACGGGCCAGGGGACGTGGACGCGTCCGCTCTCCCCCGTCTCGCGCAGGCAGGATAGCAGCCCGCCACGAAGATCGACGCTCGTGCGGCATGCTGTCCGGTCGATCCCCGTGACATACGCCTTACGAAGGTCGGGAACCTTCGTGGCCAGCTCGGGAGGTGAGAGGCGGAATTTCAGGACGCCCATGCGACCTCGGTGAGACGAGAGAGGACCTTAAGTTGTACGGCGGACGCCCGCCCGATCCTGCTCGGATTCGGGCCAGAGCTGGGGATTCACCAGGTTCGGAGGACGATGACCATTCAGGGCCTCGATCAGGTTCTGCGCGGCAATCCTGGACATGGCGGCGCGAGTGGCCACCGTCGAACTGCCGAGATGCGGCAGGAGGAGAGCATTCTCGCACTCGGCCAGCCCCGGCTTCATGGCAGGCTCATCCTCGTAAACATCCAGGGCCGCCCCCGCAATTCGGCGAGCTTGCAGGGCCTCGACCAGATCGGCCTCATTCACGACCGGACCGCGAGATGTATTGATCAAATAGGCCGTCGATTTCATCAATCGAAGGGTTTCCGCATTCATGAGGTAGCGGGTCTCGGGCATGAGAGGCACATGGAGGCTTACGTAGTCACTCTGCGACAATAACTCATGCAGAGGCACGAAGCGTCCACCGAGCGCATCCATGTCGGGATTTGGCTTCCGACCGGAATAGAGGATGGCCATTGAGAAGCCGACCGCACGCCTCGCAACGGCGGTCGCGATGCGCCCGGGACCGATGAGGCCCAGGGTCGCCCCGGTCACGTCGCCGCCGAGCATGTAAAGAGGCCCCCAGCCAGGGAATCGGCCCGCTCTCATCTCACGGTCGCCCTCGGCCACCCGCCTCGCCACGCCCAGGATCAACGCCCACGTGAGGTCTGCGGTACAATCCGTGAGGACGCCCGGCGTGTTGGTCACCAGAATGCCTCGCCTGGTCGCATGCTCCACGTCGATGTTGTTGTAGCCCACCGCCATGTTGGCCACGATGCGGCAACTCTTCATGGCGTCGAGGATCGTGGCATCGATCCGATCGGTGAGGAGGCAGAGCACTCCGTGGACGTCTTCGACCTCTCGCCTGAGTTCCTCGGCCAAGAGCGAACGGTCCTCCTCGTTCTGGTGGAGAGCGCCTAAGGCAGCACGCACCATCCCGGGGCCGGGCTCTGGGATCGGTCGAGTGAGGAAGACGCGTGAGGCCAAGGGTAAGGTCTCCTCGTCGGAAAGACGCGAAGCGGGATGAGACTGCGGTTGAGCATACACGCGACAGGCCGGTCTGCCCAGAGAACGTCGGGCTCCGGATGGTCATGACGAGTCGCCTCGCGAGTTCCGGCACGATATGCTAATCGAACCCGATGATCGGTCCCATACCTCGCGGAGAAAGTGAACGACGATGCCCAACGTCCTGATCGGTTCCGGACCGATTCGAAACCTCCCGGGCCCTTTCCGCGACATCCTGACCGCCGCGGGGCTCACGCCCGTCGACTGGCCCGGCCAGCACCCCATCTCCCTCGACGAATATCGGACCGCGCTTCCGGAGATCGATGCCGTGATCGCCGGGGGCGAGCCGTTCACCGGGGAGTTGATCGCAAATTCGCCTCGTCTGCGCGTGATCGCCCGGACGGGAGTCGGCTACGACGCCGTGCACCTCCCGACCGCAACGAGCCGCCAGGTGGCCGTGACCATCACCCCGGGCACGAATCATGAGAGCGTCGCCGAGCAGGCCTTCGGACTCCTCCTCGGGCTCACGAGGAGGATCGCGGAGAACGACCGCATCATCCGCGCAGGCGGGTGGGATCGGACCGTCATCATGCCGGTGCGCGGGCGCACGATCGGTCTTGTCGGACTCGGCCGGATTGGTCGGGCGATGGTTCCCCGGGCGCGTGCGTTTGGGATGAAGGTCGTGGGGTATGACCCCTATCCCGACCTGGACTTCTGTTCGGCGGAGGGCGTACGAGTTTGCGGTCTCGCCGAATTGTTGTCGGCGTCGGACTTTGTGAGCCTTCACCTCCCGCTCACGGAGGAGACTCACGGACTATTTCACCGCGAAATCTTCGCGAGGATGAAGCCCTCGGCCCTGTTCATCAACACGTCGCGCGGGGGCCTGGTGATCGAGGATGACCTTTACGAGGCCTTGGTCTCGAAGCATCTTGCCGGGGCAGGGCTGGATGTGTTCGATCCCGAGCCGCCCAGCCCGGCCAATCCCCTGCTCCATCTACCCAACGTGATCTCATGCCCTCACATGGGCGGGATCGACTCGCAGGCCATGGAGGATATGGCCACAATGGCGGCCCAGAGCATCGTCGACCTTTACGAAGGCCGATGGCCGGTCGATTGCGTCATGAATCCGACGATCCGGGATGGATGGAAGTGGTAGAAAGCAGCACGCCCCGCCAGACCCGCAAGGGTGAGGCGGGGCGTGCTCGTGAATCGCGCGGCTCCGATGCTTAGACCTGAAAAGAACTGCCGCAGCCGCAACTCTTGACCACGTTGGGATTATTGAAAACGAAACCTCGCTTCTCGAGACCGTCGTAGAAATCGATCACGGTCCCGTCGAGGTACGGGTCGAACTTCTTCTCCACGGCGAGCTTGACCCCGTGGAACTCGGCGATGCGATCCTTCTCGGTCACGTTGCTGTCGAAGTTCAGGCTGTAAGAGAAGCCGCTGCAGCCGCCCCCCTGAACGCCGATACGGAGGATCGTCCCCTCGGGGACGCTCTGCTCCGACAGGATCCGCTTGACCTCGATGGCCGCCTTCTCGCTCAAAGTCACCGGCATGGATCATCTCCTGAAATCGAGGCCTGCCACGGGCCGGAATCTTCTAGAGATCCGGAATACAGGAATCGTATCCCACAGATGCCCGACCTTCAAGGCCCATCGCGAAGCGCCCGCGAGTTCTGGCCTCGTAATCGATTGACGGCTTCGACCACGCTTCGGACGGTGAACTCGATCTCCTCGACCGTATTGAACCGTCCCACCCCGAATCGAAGGCTGGCCCGGGCCTGATCTTCGTTGCGTCCGATCGCAAGGAGCACGTGGCTGGGCTCGGGCTCAGCCGATGTGCAGGCCGACCCGGACGAAACGGCCACGTCACGCATGGCCATCATGAGAGCCTCCCCCTCGACCCCGGCGAAACTGAGGTTCAGGTTCCCGGGTAAACGTTCGGTGGGGTGGCCGTTGAGGATCGTGTCGGGCAGACGCTCCAGGATCCCGGCATACAGGCGCTCACGAAGTCCCTGGACCCGGCGGGCCTCGTCCTCCATCTCGTCCGTGGCGAGTTGAACCGCCTCCGCCATCCCCACGATGAGCGGGACGGCCAGCGTTCCGCTTCGAACACCCCGTTCGTGGCCTCCTCCATCGAACAGCGGTGTGAGCCGGACCTGCGGGTCGCGACGCCTCACATACAGCCCGCCCACGCCCTTGGGGCCATAGAATTTGTGGGCCGAGAAGCTCAAAAGGTCGACCTGATCCTGGACCACGTTGACGGGGATCTTGCCGACCGCCTGGGTGGCATCGGTGTGGAACCACGCCTTGTGCTCGTGACAGATTCGGCCGATGTCGGAGATGGGGTTGATCGTCCCGATCTCGTTGTTGGCATAGATGACGGAGACCAGGGCGGTTTCTTCGGTGATCGCCTCGCGAACCTGATCGGCGTGCACCACTCCCGAGGGATCGCACGGGAGGTAGGTCACCGACCAGCCTTCGCGCTGGAGACGCCTCATCGGATCGAGGATGGCACGATGTTCTGCGTTCGTCGTGATGAGATGTCGTTTGCGGGACTTCAGGGATTCGGCCACGCCGCGGATGGCAAGATTATTCGCCTCGGTTGCCCCGGAGGTGAACACGATCTCCCGCTCATGGGCTCCAAGGGCCTGGGCCAGGTTCTGCCGAGACCGCTTGACTGCCTCGTCCGCATCCCATCCGAATCGATGCGAGATGCTGGCCGCGTTCCCGTAGATCTCAGTGAAAAACGGGATCATCGCGGCCACAACCCTGGGGTCGGTTCGTGTGGTCGCCAGGTTATCGAGGTAGATCGGGAGGGAGACCACAAGGCATCGTCCCTTCTGAGTATGTCGGATGTCGCTTGAATGTCATGGTAGTAAATGGACGGGCTGAGGCAAGCGCGAGGCTCGCTCCCCGACCCACCGAGGTTGATCTTGCGGCGATCTTGAAAATGGGATACTCCATCGCCGACACCTTGTTCCAGGTCCAGGGAGGCGACCTACTATGAGCGACTTCAAGACGCAAGCCAGCCACGAGTTCACGCGATGGAGCGAGAACTACGACACCTGCATCCTGCAAACCCTTCTCTTCCGCCCTTCGCATAAGGCGATCATCGCCAGGGTGAAGTCGCAACGGGCTGACGAGCGATTGACGATCCTCGACGTTGGGTGCGGGACCGGCGTCTTTGCGGCGAGAATCCGCGACGCCATGCCCGAGGCGCGGGTGGTCGGGATCGATCTGGTCTCCGGGATGCTCCAGAAGGGGGCCGAGCGCTGGAAGGCCCATGCAGAACATGTGTCGCCGATCCAGGGCGATAGCGAACGTCTCCCGTTCGCATCACAGTCCTTCGACGTGCTGACCTGTGCAAACAGCTTTCACCATTATCCTCATCAGGGCCGAGCCATCGAGGAAATGCACAGGGTCTTGAAGCCCGGCGGCAAGCTCATGCTCATCGACGGCTATCGCGACCGCCCCTGGGGATGGTTCATCTACGACGTGTGCGTGACCACCGTCGAGGGGGCCGTGCACCACGCCTCGGCGCGAAGGTTCCGGGAACTCACCACGGCCGCCGGCTTTTCCGAGATTCAGCAGAAGGTCTATCGAGGCCCGGCCCCGTTCCTGCTCACGGAAGCCACGGCGGGGCAGCGATCGGTCCCCGCTCCGCACTTCGGCCACCAGTCTTCGGCAGGCAGGACGGGCCGGGAACTCAGGGCCGAGCGAATCGTGCCGCGATCGCTCTAGCCGTGCGCAGTCCATCAACCGCTGCGCTGATGATCCCTCCCGCGTACCCCGCCCCTTCCCCGCAGGGGTAAAGCCCCTGGACGGTCGGACACTCGCGGGAGTGGTCATCGCGGGGAATCCGGACCGGCGAGGAACCTCGAGACTCGGGCGCCGTGAGTGTGGCATTCTTGAGGAAGAGCCCACGGAACCGTCGGTCAAGGATGGGCAAGCCCCGCTCCAGGGTCTCAAGGACAAGGGGCGGGAGGATCGTCCCGAGGTCGACCGGCTGAACCTCGCGCGGATAGCTGCTGGGGATCTTTCCGCGGCTTGGTCGATCTGCAAGAAAGTCATTCGCCCACTGGATGGGGGCTGCGTAGCGACGACCACCCGCGAGATAGGCCAGTCGCTCGTATCTCTGCTGGAAATGGACTCCCGCCAGGGGATGGCGACTCCCGGTATCTTGCGGCGAGATGGTCATCACCAGGCCGCTGTTGGCGAACGGCGAATCGTGACGCGATTCGCTCATCCCATTCGTGCAGAAATAACCGGGTTCGCTCACGCTGGGCATCACGTAACCGCCCGCGCACATGCAGAAGGTGAAGAGGTCCCGCCCCCCGACATTGGCCACAAGGTTATAGTCCGCGGCTCCCAGGGCTTCGCTGCCGGCGTGAGGCCCATACCGGGCCATATCGACCTGACCTTGAGGTTGCTCGATCCTCACCCCCATCTGGAACGCCATGGCTTCGAGAGGGATGCCACGTCTCAGCAGCATGGAATAGGTGTCGCGTGCGCTATGGCCCACGGCGAGAATCGCCACGTCGGCGGCCATCCGTCCGGAACTCGTGTTCACCGCGACGAGTTGATTGTTCTGGATCTCCAGGTCCTCGGCCCGGCAGGAGAAATGGACCTCGCCCCCCAGGGCCTCAAGCTTCCTGCGCAGGGTTCTGACCACGAGAGGCAGTCGGTTCGATCCCAGATGGGGGCGATGCTCATAGACGATGGAGGGCTTCCCGTGGCACTCCGAGAGGACCTCGAGGACTTTCTGGACATCGGGGCCCGCACCGCGGCTCGTGAGCTTCCCGTCCGAAAAGGTTCCCGCTCCGCCTTCGCCGAAGAGGTAATTGCTCTCGGCATTCAGCGTCCCGCCTTCGTCGAACTTGCGGACATCGGCCACACGATCCTTGACGTCGCGACCACGCTCAAGAATGATCGGCGCGTACCCGTTGAGGGCCAGAAAATACCCGGCAAAGAGGCCCGCTGGTCCAGCGCCCAGGATCATCGGACGCGACTTCAGTGGCTCGGAGCCCGGCACGGGCCACAAAAAGCCGTCTTCATGATAGGCCTCGACGCCCTTGAGGTTCTGAGATGGCAGCGTTTCCACCACCTCCACTTCCGCCGAGTAGACGAAGTGGATGTCATCATGGTTTCGCGCATCCAGGCTCTTGCGGAGGATCCTCCAGCGGCTCAGGGCCTGCCGATCGGTTCCGAGTCTGGTCGAGATCAGGTCGGGCAACGAGGCTTCGGATTCGTCGATGCCCAGGCGGAGATTTGCAACTTTGAGTAGCATACGTTCATTCTAGACCGCGGTTGCGACCGGACCTAGCCTTTCGCGATTGGTCCGATCAGACGGGGCCAAAGCAGACGATGGTGATGTCGTCAGCCTGCCTCTGGCCCGCCGAGAATTCCCTGATGTCCTGAAGCAGCGACTTACCGACCGCCTCGGGGCCTCCCGAGGATCGACGCACCCGCTCGATCAGGCGGGGGGTGGCCTTCGAATCGTACAACTCGTCGGTGGGACTGCGACTATCGGTCACGCCGTCCGAGTGGATGATCACCACGTCGCCCGGGTGGAGTTTCACGTCCTCGTGCGCGTATTCGATGTTCTCCATGATCCCCAGGGGGAAGTTGGCGATCGTCTCGCCGATGAGGTCGATCTGACCGTTCGCCCTTCGCACGATGACCGGGAGGTGTCCGGCCGAGATGAGCGAGAACGAATGGTCGACTACGTCCAGCACCCCAAGGCTCAAGGTGATGAACTTCTCCTCAATCCCTGCCGCACAGAGCTGGGTGTTGAGGATCTGCGCTGCCGCAGAAGGTTCATCTTGTGTGAGGATGCAGAAACGAGTGTCTCCCGAGAACTTCGCCATCATGAGCGCGGCTGACACCCCTTTGCCCGAAACGTCGCCGAGCGCGATCGCCACCCGATTTCGCGGGAGGGGCACGAAGTCGTAATAATCGCCGCCCACTTCGTACGCGGAGTTGTAGTAAGCGAAGAATTCATAGCCAGGGATCGAGGGCGTGGTCTGCGGCAGGAATCGCTTCTGCACCTGCTCAGCGAGCCGGAGGTCGCGATCGATCCGCTCCCTGGCGAGCAGGTTCTCATGCATGGCTGCGTTCTGAAGAGCAATCGCCGCCTGGCTGGCGACCGATGCGAGCACGTCCAGGTCGTCCTGGGAAAATTGCTTGCGATCGCTGGTGTCGAGCTGGATGATGCCCAGAGTTTGCCCGTCGGGCGTGACGAGAGGCGCGCACATGACCGACCGGATCTTCAGATCGGCGATCGATGCGCTGGTGGGCAAGTTCGCGTCGTTCCCTGCATCCTGGCTCAACACGGCCTTCCTCTGACCGAGCACATGGTTGAGCAACGACCGGCTGATAGAGAGCTGGGTCTCGTCGGTCGGCGTGCGTGTCATGAGGCCACGTACGCCGGAGCGTTTGGTCTCGCGAATCTTGTGGAACTTCTGACGGATCGTCCGCTTCGGATCGTCCGCCCGGACGAGCGCGAGGAACACCCTTTCCGCCTGCGGGAACACGCTCGATAGGGAATCGAGAATCTTGGGGGCGACGGATTCGAGCTTGAGATTGCTGGAGAGGTTGCGCGAGATCTCGAGAATCGCTCGGAGCTTCTCCTCGGGCCTGACCAGACATAACTGCTGGTCCGATCGCGATGCATCGAGCGTGTGGAGGGTGGCGTCATGCCCGTCTTCATGGACCACCACGTCGGGCATGGACTCGGTTTTTTGCGGGTCGGGCGGATACTTCCGGCAGAAGATCATCTCGACGTCGCAGATATTGATCCGGTCTCCTTCTCGGAGTTGATGCTCTTGCATGGGCTCGAGGACGCGCTCATTGACCTTGGTGGTATTCCGCGAGTTGAGGTCAGCGACGAAAAAACGGTCGCCATCCCGCCTGACCCGGGCGTGTTCGCGGCTCACCCCATGAGGATCCAGAACGATCGTGCACCGAGGCAGGCGGCCGATGAGGGCTTCGTCCTCCAGCAACTCCACGAACTGCCCGTTGGGGGTGCCATTCATTACGAGGAGGCCAGGCATACAGACAGACTCCGGGCTCAAGACCTGCAAGGGCAAAGCGTGTGACCGGCGCGGTGGACGGTTTTAGTCGAGGGACGAGCAACTTACTGAGAATCGGGCTTGATGCGTTCAAGTAGTGCGGGGGCAATCCTCAAGGGGGCAAGAAGTTGCGTCCGCAGGTTCGTCAGCGCGTTTTGATCGGCCCCCTTGATCGATGGGGCTTGTGAAGCGTGCCACACGATCTCCAGCGAGAGGGCCGCGAGAGCGGGATCCATTGCAGCCGTGTTCGAGTACGTCCCGAAAACCGCCACCACCTCGCCGGGTTCACCCTGGACCGCCATGGAGGCGGCATGGATGAACCGCGAGAGGCTAAGCCACTTTTCGCGGGCCTTCGACCGGTCCTGGTTTTCGACCTCGCGCATCTCACGGCTGAGGATCTCGAGCGAGCTTGAATCTCGTTCACGTAGATAAAACCGTGCAAGCTGGACGTACGCGGACCAGCACCAGTCCGCTTGTTGAGGGTGGTATCCCGGAACAGCCAGCCAGGCGGCCGCCCGATCCGAGACCCCCGACCGAAGCTGGGCATAGCGATACTGCTCCGCGGGGCCGGATTGACGCGCCACATCGCTCCACGGGGCCATCCAGACCGCCGGGGCGGTCCTTGGTGCCGGCGAGCTCAACGAGAAGACGTCGTCCGCCCGGGCCATCCATCCCAGAAGGCCACCGCCAATCAGCCCCAGAAAGCCCACGGTGAGGAAGGTCCGTGCCCCCGGAGCCCAATGAATCTCGCGATCGCGGCGAGCGGGTTTCGGACTCGGCTCCAGCACGGTCGGCGCAACAGCCGCCGCGAGGAGCGGACTTTCCGAGACCATGCCTATGCTTGAATTCGCTGCCTGGAGTGACTCCTTGATTCGCGAGAGATCCTTCAGCATCTCTCCCGCGGATTGATATCTCTCCTCGGGCGCCTTCTTCAAAAGCTTCATCACGAGAGAAACAAGTTCCGCCGGCAGATCCGGGCGATGAACTGCCAGGCTCACCGGCTGGTCCCTTACATGCTTCAGGGCCAGCGCCACTGCCGTTTCGGCGTGAAACGGCGGCTTGCCTGCGAGCATGTGGTAGAAGGTCACGCCGAGCGAGTAGAGGTCGCTGCGATGATCGACGGCCTTGCTCTGGACCTGCTCAGGGCTCATGTACATCGGGGTACCAAGGGTCATCCCGGTCGCCGTCAGGTGGAGATGATCAGCCTCGGGCAGGCGCGCCAGGCCGAAATCAGCGACCTTGACCTGCCCTTTACGGGTCAGGAGCAGGTTCTCGGGTTTGATATCGCGATGGATCAGCCCTGCCTCGCCGGCCGCGCCGATGGCCTGGCCCGATTGCCTCATGATAGCCAGGGCAAGAGGCAGATCCGGCACACCCTTTTTGGTGAGGTATTCGCGCAGGTTCGTCCCCTGCACGTACTCCATCGCAATGAAACGGAGACCGGCCAGCCCGCCCAGCGTGTAAATGTGCACGATGTTCGCGTGATTGAGCTTGGCCGCGGCCCAGGCTTCGGCCTCGAAGCGGGCCATGTAGGTTGGGTTGCCGGACCATTCGGGGCGAAGGACTTTCAACGCCACAGGTCGATCGAGGCTGACCTGACGTGCGAGATAGACCTCACCCATCCCGCCTTGACCCAGCAAGCGCTCCACGTAGAAGTCGCCGAGGGTCTTGCCAGTCAGGTCGTGCGCCGGGGGTGCGACAGACGCAGAGCTTCCCCCGACGACCGTCGTAACCGGTTTCTCGTGCTGATCCATGACGTCCTCGAGGAATCACACACGCGGTGCCGCAGGAATCTCTCTAGGTCTCCAGTCTATTTCAAATGGACGATGTTCGCAAAGAGGAAGCCCCGGACGCATCGAGTAGGGCGCGATCAGGAGCCCACGCGACCATGTGCATTCTTCGTCCAAGGGCCCTTGATTAATTGCCGGTCGCAACCCAATCCACCCCTTGCAGGACCAGCTTCGAGAGGTTCGGGTCTCGCAGGGGATCGGCCTTCTCGGGACCGAAGTCGCGGTGCCCCAGAGGCGTGTGGAAGACGCGTCCCTTGTCGAATTGCCGTGTCCAGGCAACCGGCCAGTCCTGGCCTTCGAACCGAGTCGTGGCTAGAGGGACCACTCCCGGCTTCATTTGCATGTGGTAGTAGAGCTCGTCGTTGAGATCGAAATCCTTCAGCCCCTCTGTGATCGAGCTGGCCGACTCGCCGATCCGGATCCGGTAAAGACCTTTGCGGACCTTTCCGTCCGGCAGACCCTTGTGAGAGAACACTCCGCCAAGCATATCGGCGAAGTCGGGCACCCAGTCGGGCGCCGCGTTGTCGGCACCGTGGATCGAGACGTAGCCGAGCCCCCCCCTGACAGCATTGAGCAGCGCGTTTTGCTGACTCTCCGTGAATCGGAACTCGGGATCGCGGCGATCGGCGTTGACGATCAGGATGGCGTATTTCTTTAAGGCGGGAGTCTCGAGGATGGCGGCATCTTCGCAGACTGTCACGCGGTATCGCCCCGTGTCTTCGAGGAGGCCGGCCAGATACAATGCCTGCTCGCGATACCCGTGATGTTCCCGCTGACCGCCCGTGAGCAGAAGGGTCGCCACACCATCGGGGTTCTTCTTCTGCGCCACAGCCGAGCGAGTGCTCAAGCAAATCAACGCCAGCACGACGAACGACTTCGGGGAGAGGCCAGTCTTCATCTCGGAGCCTCGTTCGGGTAGGAACGTCGGGAGATCGGTATCCTAAACGCTGTTCTCATGTCGAGCAAGCGATCGTCCCCCCAAGTCAAGGAACCTCAGTCATGCTCCGTGCTCATCTCCCCAAGTTCGCCCTGATGGGCCTCGGGATGCTCTGCCTGGCGGCCGACGACGCCACGCAGACGGTCAAAGTTCGCGGGCTGACCTTCGAGGTCCCCAAGGCCTGGAAGTCGAGCAAGCCCGCGGGGACCATGCGGCTCACTCAGTTCAAGGTCGAGCCCGTCGAGGGGGACACCGAGGCCGCGGAACTCGTCCTCTTTGCTTTCGGGGGCGGAGGCGGCCCCGTCCGCGCCAACCTCGAACGATGGCAGTCGCAATTCGTGGGCAAAGACGGGAATCCTCCCGAGCTCTCCACGGAGACGCGTAAGGGAAAGAACACCGACGTGACGTTCGCCGAAACCTCGGGGCGTTATGTCGCTGCCATGACGCCGGGAAGTCCGGAGAAGTACGACAAGGCCGACTGGCGACTCCTGGGCGCGATCGTCCAGACCCCCGACACGGGCTACTTCTTCAAGATGGTGGGCCCTGATAAGACCATGAAGGCCGCCAAGCCCGCTATCGATGCGATGATCAAGTCCCTCAGCGTCGAGAGCGATTAAAACGAGACCACCCCGTCGGCCCTATCTGGGGACGATGACGGTCCCTGCCAGTCGGTCCAGCACGCTACGGCTTGGATTGACCATTGCCAGCACGGGGTAGAGAGCCACGATTGCCGCCGCCGTACCAAAAAGCGCCCAGGACGGCCATGATGCCCTCTGGGCGTTCCCCTGAAGAGCGATCGCTCCGGCGAGCAAGAGACCCGGGACCAACCAGATCACCGTGGCGCGCAAAGCACATCGCCATCGGGCCGCGGGCCTTCCGTCCTGACAACGCAAACAGAGGCCCAGGACTTTCATCGTCAGGCTTCCCCGGAACAGGATAGCAAGCGAGATCCAGAGCAGGGCGAGGGCGAGGACCGAGATGTAGCCGACTACGCGTGTCTGCTCCTGTGTCAGAGGGAGCGTTCGCGAGGAGGGCATGAGAAGCCCGTGGGTTTCGAGCGAACCGTTCAGGACCCTCGAGACGAAATGGAACTGTAATCCGAGACCGAGAAGGGTAACAGCAGCCATGGCTCCAAGCTGGGTGGCTCTCATGCCGCGAGAGACCTCCAGAGGGAGGTCGCGGCTCTGGAGGACTTCCTCGCGGATCCGGCGAAAGTCGATCGGGCCGCTCTTCCGGTCGAACAGGGAGTCCAGGAGCTTTCGGGCATGCTCCGGCAAGGCCGCGTGAATCACTTCGCGGCGTGAGGGATGACGTCGTCTCCCGCCTTCGAGCGCGAGGCAGGTGGCTCCATAAAGGAAGTCCAAGGCCCTCTGCTCGTCGCCGGGCAGGGTAGCGCCAGAGCTTGACGATTCGGCTGAGAGTCCGAGTTGATCGACGATCATGGCGCGTCCGTCAGGCTGGATCCACACCTGGTCAAGGGTCAACCCATCAGGCAGGGTGCCATCACGACAGGCCGTGTCAAGCTCGTCGAGAAGGTCCTCGAAAATCGGCCGGACGTCGCGCCAGGGGAGGCCCTCCGGCCCTGCGAGGTCGGCGATCGGCGATCCCGAAGGCGCGATATAGGCGTCCCACCTCCCCTCGGCCTGCTCTCCGCCGGTGAGCCATCGAGGCCGGGTCGCTCGCGAGAGGTCGCGACGAGCCGCATCGAGCGCCGGGCTGGCCTTGGGCCGGAGGACGACCCAAACCTCACGGCCGAGGGTGGAGTCCTCCGCGGCAAGCACGCGTCGTCCTTCTTCCCAGCGAACGGCGCCGCGGATCCGGTAAGGCCCGACCGTCTTGAGGACTCCCACCGGCCGGGCGGCCACGTTCCGGTCTCGCCCCAGGGCGCGGCGTGCCCCCGCCGGGCGCCGCCGGCGGATCCGGGGGATTCCCACGACCCTCGTCCCCGAGGCCAGGTCATGGAGCCCTCGATAACCGTTGCTAATCCTCATCGTCGAGCAGATGGTGACGATCCCGAGCACTCGCAAGGGAAAGACCATCCAGCCGAACTGATCGATGCGTCCAAAAGTGCTCAGTCCCAACGCGAGCCCTTGCCAGGGCAAGGCGGCGAAGAGCCCGAAGACAAGATTACGAAGGAATACGGCGCGAACGCTCGAACCCGACGTCCCCTGGCCCCGAACACGCAATCCGAGCAGCCACTTCGCGGGAGATGAGCCCAGAAGCGGCTCCAGGACGAGGAACGAAATCGTGAAGATGACGGCGTCAAGACCCGCGCTTAATGCCAGGTTGTCGCCCATCGAACGCACCACGCGACCGCCTGACAGGACATATTCCGCCACCGTGGGCGTGAAAATCAGCACAAACTTGCTTGCGTTCACATCAAGAACGAACGCGGCGATTCTCATCCCAACGCCGCCCATCTGGAGCCGTCCTGGCGAAAAGGGCAGGAGCGCGTCGCCGAACTCCGCCATGTCTCGCCAGCGTCGTTCTCGGTTTCGGTCGAGAGCCTTCAGGATGATGCGATCGAGTTCCGCGGGGATTTCCGAACGGATGGAACGGAGCGAAGGGATGGGGTCCGAGACAATTTTCGCGAGCGTGGCCGCTGCGTCGGTCCCCTGGAATGGTGGCCGCCCCGTCAGCAAAAAGTAGAGGGTTGCCGCAACAGAATAAACATCAGTTCTGGGATCAAGCGATTCCCCCTTGATCTGCTCGGGGGAGGCATAAAGTGGTGTCCCCAGGAAGGAGCCTGTGCGGGTGAGGTTGCTCTCGTTGACGAGCGATTTGGACAGCCCGAAGTCGCCGATCTTGACTCTTCCGCCCGCTTCGAGGAAGCAGTTGGACGGCTTCACGTCGCGATGGATCACCCCGAGGCGATGCGCCTCGCTCAGGCCCTCGATCACATCGTGGATCTTGACGACCGCCTCGTCGATGGGAAGCGATCCCTTCTCCAGGACAAGGTCGTTGAGGTTGGTGCCCGGCATCAGCTCCATCGTGATGAACGGCCTACCGTCTTGCTCGTCCGCGTTGAGGACGAACACGCATCGAGGGTGAGCGATGGCGCTCGCGAGTCGTCCCTCCTGACGGAAACGCTGCAGGGCCTCGGGCGAGGCGGTGATCTCGGGGGCGAGGAGCTTGAGTGCGACCTTGCGTCCAAACCCGGATTCCTCCGCCTCGTAAACGGTGCCCATACCCCCCTGACCCAGAGGGCGAATGATGCGGTAGCCTCCCACCTTGTGAGGAGGCTCGTGCGAGGACGGCAAGGGCGTCCGGGACGCTCGCGGCAACGGGGTGTGCGCAATGGTAGGGGCATCCCTCGAGTCGGGCTCGGTGGTTCGCAGGCCCGAGGGGTCGAGAGGCTTGCCGCAAAACGCGCAAAAATTGGGGCGATGCCCGCTGAAATCCAGAGTCTGACCGCAGTGTGGGCAAGCGACGGTCATGAACAGTCCGCTCCCGCTCGCCTTGAATCGGCGCGAAATCGTTCTCTTCGGTGTAACGTTGGTTCAGTGTTCCTGCAAGATCTGGATCTGACGGAATTCTTCACCGCGTTCGAGGATGGGAGAACTTATCTAACCATCCCGATCCGCCTTTCGCCCGGGCATGCCGAGAGGTTAACCTGAAAAGAGTGACTGCCAGCCCCTGTCTCGGGAGTCCTCCGCGTGATCGTCGCATTGTTTCCCTGTGCCCGATGCGCTCGCCCTAACCATGTGGCCGTCGCGTATTGCGAGAAATGCGGCCTACCTCTCGGCAAAGCCGAGCCCGATGCCGACGCGGGCCGTGATGCCCTGGGGGTGTACGAAGCACCCGAACCCGATGACGCGGACCTCGGGCCGCTCCTGCGTGATCTCGTCACTCGGTCCGGTTTCGAGGCCGCACCCTTCGGCCACGGCTGGCGAGTGGTCATTCCTCTCCCGCTCGACCGGAGCCAGGCGGTTTACGTGGGACAGGAACGGACGGATCGCGCGGGCCAGGGACGCATCGGGCTGGTCTCGGTCTGCGGCCCGGCCAACGATCGCGACTCGAGGTCGCTTCTGAAGCTCAATGCACGCATCGTGGACGGACACTTCGCCATCAAGACGCTCCGAGGTGAGGAGTATTTTGTCGTGGCGCAGAACATCGTGGCCGACTTCGCGAGGATTGTGGATGCGCAATCCCTGATCCTCAGCATCGCCCACGCGGCGGATAGCATGGAAGGTCGGCTCTCTCGCGGGCGTGACCTTTACTGAGTGGTGAGTCCGGGGATGTCCTGAACCCGGTACAGGGCCATGGTCCCATCCTCAAGGAATCTCACAGGCCGAATCCCATCCAGGAGACGGAAGTAGCTCGCCGGCCCCCACGGTCCGAACTGGAGCGAGGACGAAACCGCTAGGTATCTCGACCGTGCTTCCAACCGAGAAGGTAGAAGCGGGTGATGTGAGCTCGCATCGATCACGTAAGATTTTCCAACAACGCCGAAGCCCTTCGGATCCGTGTCCCCGAAGTAGTATAAAGTGAGATCGTTGTATTCGGGCCGCCTCATCTGAAGACGTGCGAGTGACTTCAATCCCTGGCCCCAGTCGAGGTTGGAGTCCGAGAGGATCCTCCGACCGCCCTCTGTCCCCCCGACCCATCGCGGGAAGTACGATAGCTCGTGAGGGTGCGTCGTTCCGATCGAGATGGCCTGGAACAGAATCGCGAGGGCAGCCACGGATAGGTTGACTCTGCCGGACTCCGCGAGCGCCGAGACCCAGACGATCGCCAGAGGAGCCAGGGGCAGCAGATAGCGAAGTCCAAAATTACGGCTTGAACCCAGCAAGGTGATCGTCAGGAAGCAGAGGATCGCAACGGGAATCATGCCGTCCCTGGGTCCGTAAGGCCCTCGCGATGCAAGAAGGCATCTGGCGAGCAGCAGGGCCCAGAAACCCGGCGTTACCTTGTAGACGAGCGTGACGAGGTAGTAGTACAACCAGCCACGTTCTCGTCGCTCCCCGAACAGGTAGCTGGATCCGCCCTGCCTCTGGATTCGCATCTGGGCGGCAAATCCGGCGATCTCGCGCGGGACGGGAGTTTCGAGGATGCGACCGGCCAAAAGTTTCCAGGATCCGGCATTCAGGGAATCAATGGAGCCGTGTTGTCCTTGGTTGGGACTCAAGGGCGTGAACGAGAAGCCAGTCACAGCGAGGTTGGTGCCGACCGCACACACCGCGAAACAGAATGATCCGGTGAGAAATCTCCGAAGTTTCGAATCGCCACGCTCACCGACCCACCACAGGCAGGCGAGCATGGGAGGGAACAAGATCGTCGTGTATTTGCACGAGAAGGCGACACCAGTCAAGACAGCCGAGAATGCCAGCCATCTCCGCTGTCCTGAGGCGAGGAAGCGCCAGAAGCAGGCGAACAGTCCGGCAGAACAGGCAATCAGGGGCGTTTCCATCGTCGCGAGGGGGGCGTGGGCGATCAAATTCGGGCTGAGCGCAAACAGGGCAGCGGCCATGACCATCGCCCGCGGCCCATAAAGTGACCGAGCCCAGGCCGAGGTCACGGCCATGGCGACGGCCCAGATGGGGATGCAGCTTAGCCTAACGAGGGGCAGAAGGATCGCCTGGTAGCGTTCGGGATCCTCAAGTACGACTCCAAATCCCGCCCTGTCCAGTGCCCAGAGCGGGACGACCTGCTGGACCTTCCAGAACAGGGAGGGGGACCCCATGCGAGTCAGCGTATCCTGAGTCCCGTCACGCCACCACTGCGCCGCAACGATCAGATAAGTCGTCTCATCATAAGTTGAGGAGGATTGGAGGGCCGAGTCGACGGCCAGCCCCAGCCCGAGGGTTGCAAGACCAATCGTCATCGCCAGGGGAAGCCAGGACGGCATCGCGCCGCGATCGTGGTGCATGCTCGTTCCTCAGGGCTCAATCACGCTCGCCACTCGCCCCTCGTTAAGGCTGTTGTGAACCCCGCGTTCCATGCGGATCACCGCGAGGGCATCCTCGAGGCTAGGGGCGAGATTCGGTTCCCCCCGAACTAGTCGGAGAAACTGTCCGTTCAGCGACTCACCCACGGTCGGCTCCATGGGGAGTCGTTCCTCGTGAATTCCTTCGGAATCCGACCACACCACACGGTCCGGCATCTCCAGCCAGGCCGCACCGCGTTCGGCAAAGACCTGGAAGCCGGGTTGAGGAAGGAAGCGGGTCGCCTCGCCCCATGCGGGGCGGTCATATCGGCCAATCCCGATCTGCGCGAGGCCCCCTCGGGGGAATTCGATCGTGAAGCTAAGGTAATCCGAGTCCTTGATGGGACTGTCTGGGGCGGGCATCACGTTGCCTTGGGTCGCGCGAATCGTTTGCGGTTCCTCGTCGAAAACGAATCGGGCCCAATCGAGCAGAAAGCTGCCAGGATCGATCGACAGGGGGAGCGGGACAAGCTGGGTTGTAGGCCCCGGAGTTCCGTACCGGTCGAATCCGAAGAGCCGATTATGGCCGAGGATCAGGCGGGGGGGCCCGATCTTCGATGCCAACAACTCGCGAAGTCGTAACGTGGCCGGATAGAACCGTCGCGCGAGCTCAAACATGCAGAGTGTGCCCGAGGCTTTGATCA
This sequence comes from Planctomycetales bacterium, assembly GCA_031411935.1. GTDB lineage: Bacteria > Planctomycetota > Planctomycetia > Isosphaerales > Isosphaeraceae > JAQGHR01. The sequence goes on from JANOBY010000384.1 coordinate 21,301, forward strand.
CGCGTGCGGCCCGCTCCAGACCCAACGGATCGCTGGTGGGCGGCACGGCACAATAGACCGCCTTACCCGAGGCCGCGGCGATCTCCATCGCATGGAGTCCGAACCACTGCGGGGTCAGCACGTGGATCGCGTCCAGGTCGGATCTCTCAACGAGGGCTCTCAGCCCCGTGCTCGCGTAGCAGCGAAGGCTCGCCGCTTCCATCCGTGCACGCCGGGCGACCTGGTCGTAAACAGCGACGATCTGGAAGTTCCGACCCATCTTCTGGAGCGCAGGCTTGTGGCGAGCTTCCCAGAGGCGGCCAAGCCCGACCACACCGATCCTGAGCCTTTCACCCCGTGAGAGTTCCAACGGCCGGAATCCTCCTGAAGCAACCGCGAAGTGGGTGCGCAATCCTTCGAGAGGATGCCTCGATCTATGCTCTCCACAACTTAACCTCGGCGTGGTCTTTCGGCCACCCCCCCTTCCCGACCGTCACCAGCGATGAATCTTGGGGAATTGGTCCGCCATTTCCATACAATGGAGAGACATCGGAGGCGAATGTCCTCGCGAGATCGTTATTCACGCTTCGAGACCTATCGTGAAATCACCGCGGACCGCCGACCAGCCCAAGTGCGATTCGAGTCCCGCCGAACCCACGAATCCCGCTTCCGCTTATGATCACGACTCCGAAGCCACGGAACGGGCTATCCCGATCCGCCCCGCCGACCTGATCCGACTCCTCACCTCCGACCCGTCGCTCGCTCCCTCGGAGAAGCTGGAGTTCCTGCAGTTGACCAAGCTCTTCGGGGCGATGATCCACCATGAATACTATGAGTGGTTAACTACCCTCAAGGATCTCTACTCTCCGCTCGACCCGGATTCAGACTGCGTGGACCTCGCGCACAACTCGCTGGAGTTTCGGGAGGACTCCGACGAGGCCTTCCTCAAACCGTTTGAGGCCGCACTCATCAAGGCGAACTATCGGCCTTTGAAGCTGGAGGTGATCGAAAGAGCAATCGCCTCTCCCAACGAGATCGGCCTGAACTATGTGCCGGATTTCTCCATCTTCGAGCATCTCCGAGTGTATGTGCGAGGACGCACGCAAGTCGCTCGAATTAATCGGACGTTCCGAAGCCGATTTCGGAAGGTGGAGACGCTCCTCGACGGCTATGCGAGGATGGTTGTGATCCTCA
>JANOBY010000385.1:0-3989 GCA_031411935.1 Planctomycetales bacterium
GGGATGTGTCGTCGGACCTGCTGGCGGGCAATCCCCACGCCGACTCCCACGGCAACAAGGGGGTCTGGCTCTTCGCCAGCGAGCCCGACCGGGGCGGCCCGCAATGGGTCATCCCCGAAAATTCTGTGCTTGCTCGCTGGCAGGCTGCGTCGAGCATCCAGGAGAAGGCAAAGCTGGGACAGAGCCTCCAGAACCTGCTCGCCGCAGGCGGTCGAGGGCTCGAATCCGGTTCGCCCGACAAGCTCCTCCTGCAACAACTCGCGTCGCTGAGCGGCCCTCTGCTCTCTTCGGTGCGTCAGTCCCTTCTCACCGAACGGCCTCAGGGGGTTGCAGAATCCTCGCCGTGGGGGCTCGACCCGTCGCTCTTCGGCAAGCACCCGGGTGGGACGGAGGTCGATCCTCTGAGCCTTTGCGTGAAGGCCCCGTCGTCGATTCAGTTCCGCCTCCCGGCCGAATTCGTCGAGGGTAGCGAGTTCGTGACGACGGGCACTCTCCATGAAGGGTCCAGGTCGAAGGTAAGCGTCCAGCTTCGGGTACAGACTTCAGCGGGTGCTACGCCCGGACTTACACCAGGAAGTCCCGTCGTCGTTGCGGAGAAGAGCGAGGCCTACGATCGATACTCAAAGGCTTTCGAGGAGATGCGTCGGCTCTTTCCGCCAGCCCTGTGCTATTCGCGAATCGTCCCCATCGATGAAGTGGTCACGCTCAATCTGTTCTATCGCGAGGACGAGGAACTCCAGAGGCTCATGCTCGACGAGACGCAGGTGGCGGAACTCGACCGACTCTGGGATGAACTCCTTTACGTGAGCCAGGAGCCATTTCTGCTGGCGACCGCGTTCGAACAAATCTCCGAGTTCGCCACACAGGATGCGCCGGCCATGGTCAAGTCCCTCGCCCCCATGAGGGGGCCGGTCAACGATCGGGCCGAGGCGTTTCGTCGGCGTCTGGAATCGACCGAGCCGAGGCAGCTCGAAGTCCTGCTGACGTTCGCCTCCCGGGCCTATCGAAGGCCGCTCCGCGAGGAGGAATCCCAGCATCTCAAGGAGCTTTACGCGGGACTTCGTAAGCAAGAGATTCCCCACGAGGAAGCCTTCCGTCTGACCCTGGCACGTATTCTCGTTTCGCCTGCCTTCCTGTACCGCCTGGAACAGCCCGGGCCGGGGGAAGACCAGCGCCCCGTGACGAGTTACGAGCTGGCTTCTCGGCTGAGCTACTTCCTCTGGTCGTCTATGCCCGACGACGAGCTCACTCGCCTGGCTGCCGCGGACCGTTTGCAAGATCCCGCCGTCCTGCTGGCGCAAACCGACCGGATGGTCCGCGATCCTCGGACGCGTCGGCTCGCCACCGAATTCTCAGCTCGCTGGCTTCACATCCACGGCTTCGATCAGATCGACGAGAAGAGCGAGCGGCACTTCCCGACCTTCGCCGCCCTTCGGGGCCCCATGTACGAGGAGTCGATCCTGTTCCTGACCGACCTGTTCCAGAGCGACCGCTCCGTGCTAAATCTGCTCGACGCCGATTACACCTTCCTGAACGAGGAACTGGCGGCCCACTACGGAATCGCCGGGGTGAAGGGGCCCGAATGGCGGCGAGTGGAGGGGGTACGAGCTCTCGGTAGGGGCGGCATCCTCACCCAGGCGACCACGCTTGCGACGCAATCGGGCGCGTCACGCACGAGCCCGATCCTTCGCGGCAACTGGCTCAGCGAGGTCATCCTGGGCGAGCGGCTTCCTCGCCCGCCGAAGAACGTCCCTCAGCTTCCTGAGTCCGCCCCGGAAGGGCTCACGGAGCGGCAACTGATCGAGAAGCACAGCAGCAATCCCGCCTGTGCGAAGTGTCACGTCCGGATCGACCCGATGGGCTTCTCTCTCGAAAATTATGACGCCATCGGACGGTTCCGGAAGGTGGATTCGGCCAACCTCCCGATCGATTCCCGGACCCAGTTGCAGGACGGGACCAAGCTGGACGGCCTCGATGGGCTCCGTCGCTACCTGATGGAGGATCGTCGCCAAGCGTTCGTCCACCAGCTCAACCGCAAGCTCCTCGGCTACGCGCTGGGTAGGTCGGTCCAGCTCTCGGATGAGCCCTTGCTCGCCGAGATGGACTCGGCCCTCAAGAAGAACGATTATCGCGTCTCCGTGGCTCTCCGGGCGGTCATCCTGAGCCGTCAATTCCGCGAGATCCGCGGGAGAGATTACCCCGACGGCGACTGACTCCGCTTCGACTCCCCGGCATACGACGGTTTGCATCCTTCAAGGAGACCCTCCATGGGATCCCACCATTTTTCGCGAAGAACCATGTTGCGCGGCCTGGGCGTGTCGATGGCGCTGCCCTGGCTGGAATCGCGAGCGGTGTGGGGGGACCAGGCGCAATCGGCCCGGAAGTCGAGCGAGGCCCCGGTCCGCCTGGCGGTCCTGTTCGCCGGCAACGGCTTCCACTCGAAGGAGTGGTGGGCCGAGGGTTCGGGCGCGGGGATGAAGCTCGGAAAAGTCCTCGAGCCGCTCGGTGATTTCCGGCAGAAGTTGCTCTTCGTCCGGGGCCTGTACAACGCCGAGGCCACCAAGGGGAATATCCATTCCTCGCAAACCGGTAACCTGCTCTCGGGCTCGCCCCTGGCCTCAGGCGGCGAGATCCGCTCGGGGACGAGCATCGACCAGTACCTCGCCCAGACCTACGGGCGCTCGACCAAGGTGCCGAGCCTTGTGCTGGGTTGCGAGAAGTCCAACCCCTCGGTTCACAAGAATTACTCGATGCTCTACAGCTCGCACATCTCGTGGAGCTCGCCCACCTCGCCCACGCCGCTGGAGATCTATCCCGCGCTCGCCTTCGATCGGCTCTTCAAGGACGAAGTGGAACGCGGGGACAAAAGCGTCCTCGACGCGGTCATGGACGACGCCCGGGATCTTCGCCGCGGGATCAGCGTCTCCGACCAGCGAAAGCTCGACGAGTACCTGGATTCGGTCCGCGACGTTGAGCAGCGGATCCACGCCGCCGGAAAGCAAGGGGAACTCCAGGGATGGCGCCCCACGCTGGACAAGCCGAACATGGCCCGCCCCCCGGAAGGGATCCCGCAGAACATCGCCGATCACATGCGGCTCATGTGCGACATCCTGGTCCTCGGCTTTCAGACCGACACGACCCGCATCACCACGCTCAAGTTGAACAACGACCACTCCTCGCTCCGTTTCCCGCACCTCGGCGTGGATTACATGATCCACCACCTGCTCTCGCACTCGGACACCGCCGACTGGTTGAAGGTCAATCAATTCTTCGTCGAGCAACTCGCCTACATCGCCCGGCGGCTGGACGGGATCCAGGAGGGGGAACGGACCGCCCTGGATAACTCGATGCTCATGTTCTGCTCGAGCATGATGACCGGAGGCCACAACAACGACGAGCTGCCCGTGGTGGTCCTCGGAGGGGCCGGCGGACAGATGCCGACCGGGCGCGTGGTCAATTATCGCAACCAGACCAACCGGCAGATGTGCCGTCTCTATCTCTCCATGATGTCCAGGATGGGAATCGAGCAGAAAGCCTTCGGGGATGCCTCGGAGCCCTTGACTGAGTGGTAACTCGGCCGGGCGGTCCGCGGCACGAATCCACCTTCGGTCTCTCCACGAGGGAGCCCTACGACTTCCTCAGGATCCGGAAATCCGACGAGCGGAAGTCGAAACATGTCGGGACATGAATGACCATCGGTCCTGGCAGTCCCAGGCCGCAGCATCGTGGAGAGTTTCCTCCCCGGGATGCCATCGGAGTCGCTTTGAGAGAAAGGGTGCCTGACGGGATTTGAACCCGCGATCCCCAGATCCACAATCTGGTGCGTTAACCGCTACGCTACAGGCACCAACTTTCGGAAAATTGAAGATACGATCTTGGGGTACGGTCCGTCAAGTCGATGCGAAGAATCCAGTTATTGAAGTCGATCGCGTATTCCGGTCTTGACGTCCGGACGTTCGATTGATGGGATGGGCCTAGATTTGGCGACG
>JANOBY010000386.1:0-2242 GCA_031411935.1 Planctomycetales bacterium
AGCGGCCTCGGCGTGTCGAGCTTCGGCACGATTGACATCCAGAGCAGCGGCTACGATATCAGCTCGTCGTTCCTCTCCTCGCTGACCCTGGCGACCGGACTCTCGGCGACCTATGGCTCGTCGATTTCGAACTTTAACATCGACTTCGACCCGGGAAACGGGGCCGTCACGGTCTCTTCCGGCGCGACCCTCAACCTCGATTGCGTGATCTCGGGGACGAGCGGCCTGAACGTCTCCGGCGGGGGGACGCTTATCCTGGCCGGGACCTCGTCCAGTCCGTCCAACACCTACACGGGCACGACGACCGTCGGTTCCGGCACGACGCTCGTCCTGGACAAGACGTTCGGGACGGCGGTCCCCGAGGCCCTGTCGATCCTCTCCGGCGGCACGGTCCAGCATGCCCAGTCGGACCAGATTTCGGACGCGTCGGGCGTGACCCTGGCCTCGACGGCCACCCTTGACCTGAATAATTTCGATGATTCCATTGGCACGCTGACGATGACCGGGGCAACGGTCGCTACCGGGACTGGCACGCTGACCCTGGGCGGCAACGTCACGACCAACTCGGACAGCAACACCTCCGTGATCTCGGGCAACCTGGATCTCGGCGGGGCCACCCGCACGTTCACGGTCGCCAACAACTCCAACCTTGACCCCGACCTCAACATCACGGCCAACATCAGCGGGACGGGCGCGGGGATCATCAAGGCGGGTGCGAACAGCCAGCTCCTGCTCTCGGGGAACAACACCTACGACGGCGTCACCACGATCACCGCGGGGGCCATCGAGATCGCCAGCGACAACGCCCTGGGGGCGTCGTCGGCCGGGACGGTCGTCAACAGCGGGACCTCGCTCGCCCTCCTCAGCGGGATCACGGTTCCCGAGCCGATCACGATCAATGGGGTGGGCGTCGGCGGCATCCTGGGGGCCATCTTCAACGGGACCGGCAACAACACGCTCACCGGCGAGATCACGCTCGGGTCCAACAGTTCCATCGGTTCCTTGAGCGGCAATCTGACGTTCAGCGGCGTGATCACCGACGGCGCGAGCAGTTTTACCCTCACCAAGGTTCAGTCGGGCACGGTGACCCTGTCGGGGGCGAACGCCTACGACGGCGGAACGAACGTGACTGGGGGCGTGCTGGGGGTCGGTCATTCCGACGCGCTCGGCACCGGGGCGGCAGCGATCAACAGCGGGGGCTCACTCGCCCTCTCTGGGGGGATCACGGTCGCGAACACGATCGGCATCTCCGGCGTCCCGGCTTCGGGCGCCAGCAAGATCATCAACAGCTCGGGCGACAACACCATCCAGGGTGACATCCCGATCAGCGGCGGCAACAACGTGGCCTTCGACGTGGCCGGCGGGACGACGCTGACCGCCTCGGGGGTGATCAGCGGGTCGCGGGACTTCGACAAGAACGGCACCGGCACGCTGATCCTCACGGGCACGAACACACACACGGGGAACGTGAACGTCGGCGACGGCACGCTCATCGTCAACGGCTCTCTCGCGACCAGCAACTCGGTGTTCGTGGACGGCATCCTGACCGGGTCGGGCACGCTCCCCGCCGTGACGATCTCGGGCATCGGCACGCTGTCCCCCGGCAACTCGCCGGGCGTCCTGAGCACCGGCAGCCTCGCCTTCTCGGACAGCGGCTCGACCTTTAGCGTCGAGCTCGACGGCGCGACGGTCGGAACCCAGTACGACCAGGCCGACGTGACCGGCACCGTCACGCTGGCCGGGGCCACGCTCTCGGTCTCGCTGGGCTACGTCCCGGCTATCGGCCACTCGTACACGATCATCAACAACGACGGCTCCGACGCCGTCAGCGGCACCTTCAACGGGCTGGCCGAGGGCTCCACGATCACCATTGGCGTGGCCACGCTGAGGATCAGCTACGCGGGGGGGACGAACAACAACGACGTGGTACTGACCGTCACCGACGTCACCTACACCTGGGACGGCGGCGACGCCGACGACAGCAACTGGAGCACCGCGGCCAACTGGGTTGGCGACATTGTCCCGACCGCCGGCTCGAACCTGGTCTTCCCCTCCGGTTCGCCCCGGCTGGCCAACAACAACGACCTCGCCTCCGGCACGGCCTTCCGCTCGATCACCATCGCCGGGGCGGGCTACGACATCTCCGGCCAGGCCGTGGATCTCGCTCAGGGCCTGACGACCACGTATGCCGCGGGCACCTCGTCGCTTGGCGTGGGCATCCACCTGCTGGGATCGCAGGCCT
>JANOBY010000387.1:0-32757 GCA_031411935.1 Planctomycetales bacterium
AAACGCAATGGCCCGGTGCAACTCGAAATCCAGAATTAACGGTCGTCGCTCGGCCATTCCTGGCGCGAGCCGAGGCCGCGACCAGGTTCGAGGAGATCCCGATCACGCTCGGTCGACGCCCGGCGGGCAGCCACGGTGGCCCTCCCGCACGAGATTCGGGGGGATCCTCCAACGAAGGTGGACCATGGCGGGCACATTCACCGTCTTCAACATCGGAACCTCGCATACGAGGGCCGAGCCGAACAACACCATCGCCTGTCTGTACAACGATTGCACCGGCGATAAGTTCATCAACGACGGGGCGGGCACGGGCGGCAACTTCGTGAGCAACGGGCTTGGCGTAGCCCAGGGCCTCTCGATGGACCCGCGCTGCCGCGCGGCGGTCGATGCGATCCTGAGGGCGAGGCCCGGCGTCGTGAATCTGGTCGGCCACAGCCGGGGCGCGGTCATGTGCCACATGATCGCCAATGACCTCGCCACCCTCACCGATCCCGCCGCCAGGGCTATCCAGCAGGTCAATCTGATCCTGCTCGATCCGGTCAACATGTCGGTCCACACCCAGCGCGGGGGGAAGCTCCGGGGCGGGGTCAAGCTCGGCTACTACGTGTCGATCGTGATGGAGAACGTGAACGGCATGTCGCGGATGACGTTCCCGTCGATGACGGTCAAGCCGCTGGGCCCGCGGTACCTCGAGTCGATGATCTGGCTCCACATGCCGGGCACGCACGGGTCGGGCACGCAGCCCCTGACCTCGGCCATCGGCCGGGCCACGCTCAAGACCATCCAGTGGCACCTCGAGCAGTGGGGCACCCGTTTCATGAAGAGCACGCCGACGGCGGGAGACCTCTGCGAGGCCTATGCCTCGATCCACCTGGAGAATGAGGTCAGCTACGACAAGAAGGGGCTGGTCAAGGCGCGGATGATCGACGACGACCCCAAGGGCATGTCGACGTCCCAGAACAACAAGAATGTGACCGCGGCCTGGCAGAAGGTCGGGCGGGTGAAGGACATCGCGGCCAACTACGAACGGATGAACAAGGCGGGAAATCACGTCGAGAACCTGCGAGACTCGCCCTACTTCTTCAACACCTTCCACCTGTCCGCCTTCAAGGCCCAGTTCCCCGGCATCTTCGCCCTCTCCGCGAACTACGGCCAGAAGGACTACGGCCGGGACGTGATCGACCGGGAAATCCGCGAGATCGAGACCAGATATCCCAAGACCGAGGCCACGATGAAGAAGCTCGGGATGCTCTGAGCACAGGGCCCGCCCGAAATGTAATAAAGGGGTTAAATGTAATAAAAGGGTCAGGTACAATAAGGCTTCGCTTTAGTCGTTTTGTTGTACCTGAACTCTTTTTCGTCCTGACCCCTTTATCATCCCATCCACCTCCCAAGATGTTCCTCGCAATCGGTGCAGGCGATGATCTGCGAATGGATAAGGGACGCCCTGGCAACCACCGGGACTCGCGCACGCCCCCTGCCCGACGACGAGGTGAATCGCGTCGTCGGGCGGATCGCCGATCGGTTTACCGCGTCGGTCGGTGGGGGCCGCCAACTGTGGGAGGTGTTACGCGAAGATATCGCACGGAAACGGTCGGACGGATGGTCGCTGATCTGCGATTACCCTGAGCCTTCGCCTATCCTCCTCTGGCAGGACGGAGACCGGTTTCGAGCTTACGAGTTCTCGTCGCCGGCGGATTTGAGGATGGTCCTCGCTGAATCGGCCGGCTTCGAGTTTTACGTGACGAATCAGGAAGTGGGATTTGTTCTCTGCCACAACCATCACGATTTCATCCTCGGGGTCGGTGAATGATGTCGGTGGCTTGCCGAAGTCGTGGAAGAATAGTTGGAGGCGGCTCCGCCCTCGAGCCACGATGCGCCACGAGCGGCCGAGTGGCGGGCCAGGGCGAGGGAGACTTGCGTCGTCCGGTCATTTCTCCAGCGGCAGGATCTCGACCTTGCGGAACTCGATCGGGTGGCTCTCGGCCTGGAGCGCGAGGTAGCCTTCGCTCACGAGCGGGTCGCCGCCCATGAGCCTCTTCTTGGCGTCGGGGTCGGTCACGTCGAGCTGGGGCTTCTCGTAGGTGATGACCTCCTTGCCGTCGATGAAGTGGGTGATCTTGCCCGATCCGTGGGCCTCGATCTCCGCCGTGACCCACTCGTCGCCGCGGATGGTCCTGGAGTTCGAGTCGATGCAGTGCTGGGTCACGAGCTTCCCGCCCATGACCACGTGCGTGCCGGGCGTGCAGAGGTTGCCGGTGTGGCGCTCCCCTTTTTCGCCGCCGCCCAGGAACTGGACCTCCAGGCACACGGGGAAGTCCTGGTCCTTGCGCATGGTGGCAACGGGCTGGCAATGGATCATCACGCCGCTGTTGCGGAAGGCCCACCCGGGGCCGCCCTCGCACTGGTCCCCTACGAATCGGTACTCGATCCGGAGCCGGTAGTTCGAGTAGGAGTTCTTCGAGTAGAGGTGGCCGAACTTGCCGTCGAACTTGCCGAACTTGTCGTACTTGACCTTGAGCACGCCGTCTTCCACGCGGAAGAGGTCGCCGGGGTTTTCGCCGGCGTCGTAGCCTGTGACCTTGGGGGTCCAGCCCGTCAGGTCCTTGCCGTTGAACAGAGAGATCCACTCTTCCTTCTTCGGAGCATCGTCGGCCGGCGAGGGAGCCAGGCTCGTGCCAACCAGGGCAACGACGGCGAGTATCAGGGAGCGAGAGGAGAGGGGCATCGCGGTGGGTCCTCAAGGGGCAAGTGAAGTCGGTTGAGGATCGTTCGCCGATCCTCTCAGGAAGCGGATCATACGATCGCGCAAGCCGAGGTGCCAGCCGATCGCGGATCGGTTCCGATCGTCCGCAGGGGGGCGATGACAACCGCGTGGCCCGGCGAGTGGAACTCAAGGTCCTTCGTGAGGGGGCGATGCACGGCCCACCTGGAGAAGGTTCTGGCGGGCAGGGATGCCCCCCCCACTCGAAGAAGTGGTTAGACTCAACAGGTTGGATGCCCAGTGGATCGATCAGCCATCGAACAATCCAGAACGCACAAGCCGACGCGTGATCGAGGAGGCCGCCTCATGACCGACGCCGCCAAATACGTGAAGCTCGTCGAGTGGTCGGAGGAGGACGGAGCCTTTGTGGGGCAGTGCCCCGGCATCATCGGGCCGTGCTGTCATGGGCCCGATGAGGTGGAGGTCGATCGCGAGCTTTGCGAGATCGTGGAGGAGTGGGTCGAGATCGCTCGCGGGGAGGGCCGCCCTCTGCCCTCGCCGACCGCGGGCACGGGCGTGGCCCAGGAGATCGCCTGAGCGCCGAGCTCAGCGACGGGCCGTTTTGGGCGACTCGGCGCGGGTGGCGAAGGCTTCGAGTTCGCCGGTGCGACCGGGGTAGATGGCCTCGAGGTTGAGGCGGGACTGGGAGGCGTAGTCGAGCCTTGGGCCGGCGCCGGCGAAGACGACCAGGCGGCGGTCTCCCGGCAGCTTGCGGAGGTCGTCCACGCTGGTGAGGTCGATCTGGGCGAGGTTCGGCAAGGCGGCGCGGAGCAGGAAGCGGAGGCGTCCGCTGGGCCTCCACGAGCCGGCTCCCGAGCCCGGGTCCTCGGCGAGCCGGGGGCCGACCACGGCCAGCGTGGAGAAGGGGCGGAGGTGCTGCTCGCGGACGATCGCCTCGCGCAGGGCGAGCAGGTCGCCGGTCTCGCGGTGGCGGAATCGGACCTCGTTCAGGCCCCATGCGACGGTCACGGCGAGCACCGCGCCCAGGCAACCGCCGAGGACCGCGAGGCGGCGGTCGTCGCGACGTCGGGCCCAGCGGTCGAGCCCCCTCACGACGACCATCATGACCACGATCAGGTCCAACGCCAGGTGCATGCCCAGCGCCGAGGCCGGGTCGGGCCTGCGGATCGCGAACAGGTCGGAGGCGGCCGACTGGAGGTGCGTGCTGGTGAGCCAGGCCACGGTGGCGGCGCTCGCGGGGGCGAGCCAGCACAGGGCCCTCGCGGGGATGCGCCGGGCCGAGAGGTCGGCGATGGCCGACGCGGCGAACAGGTTCAGCGGGACCATCAGGAATAGGTTCAGCGCCGGGCGAGGGCCCCGCGAGAGGACCATGGGCGTGATCGCCGCCACCGACAGCCACGCGAGGCAGAGGGCGCCTCCCGAGGTCACGCGGTTCTCGTCCTCGACCGTCAGCGCCCGCTTCAGCGCGATCGCCGCCGCGTAGAGCGCGAAGGGCAGGGCGGCCGGCGCCAGCTCGACCATGCGGCCGAGGAGCCCCGGGCTCGGCGGTCCCAGGAGTTGCGGAGGCGCGATCAGCGCCGCCAGGAACCCCATCCCGTGCCGCCCGAACATGATCATGTACCAGGGAGCGGCCAGCATCATCGCGATCGCCACCGAGAGCGCCCCCGCGAGCAGGGTGGGGTGGTCCCTCCACCAGCGCATGCCCTTGGTCCGCACCTCCATGAGGGCCGACGGCCCGACCACGGCGCGGTGCAGGAGGATCATCGGGATGACCGACAACCCCATGGCCCCCACGGCCAGCAACGACACCCCCTGGCCGATCCCCCCGAGCACGATCCACCGGCCGCGCTTGCCCTCGTTCGCTTCGAGGAATCGCGCGTATCCGTACACCGAGGCCAGCGCCCCGGCCAGGGCCAGCGTGGTGGGCGTGGCCTGCTGCATCTGCGAGAGCAACGCCCGGTTGAACCCGGTGAACACCGCGGCCACCAGCCCCACGCCGGGGCCTCGCCAGAGCTTGCCCAGCAGGTACACGAGCACGACCACCGCCGCGCCCGCCACGTAGCTGGGCAGGACGGTCGCCAACGGGTTTCGGTCGCCGCTCACGAACAGGAACGCGGCCTCGAGCCAGGCGTAGAGCGGCGGCTGCAGGGCCACGGCACGGTAGGTCCGCTGCTCCAGCCCCGCGGGCAGGCCGGGCAGGTCGGTCTGGTCGAGGATCTGCCCCTCGAGCACGGCCAGCCCGCGCAGGCCCCACCACGGGCCGGGCGGGTTCAGGTCCCAGTTCCGCAGCGCGTACAGGCCCGGCAGGATGGCCACCAGCACCACCAGAGGGAGGAACATCACGCTCCGAGGGGCGGACCGCAGGAGCGGCCTCGCCGGGCTGACCGACTCCTCCACCCATCGCCGGGTGATGACCCGCCGGCCGTGCGATTCCCTGGTCTTCGGCTGCGTTTCCATCATACCGATGCCGCTCCGGCCCGTCCCTGGACCTTACCCCAATTTCCGACGGGCGGACCCTAACACATCCTCCGGGATTCGGGAACGCGGCATTGCGATTGACACTCGGGCCCGGCGCTTCTAGACTCCCGCTCCACGCGTGCCCGTTTCGCTCCTCACAAAGGGCGAGGTCGGGCGCGTCGACTCCCTCGCTGCGGAAAGGATTCCGCCCGATGAAGATGAAATCCGCGGCGATCGCGCTGACGGCGACCCTGGTCGGCTGCACGCTGACCAACCCCGGACTCCGCAAGGAATCGCCCATCCCGCAGATTGGCGGCGGCGAGGTCCTCGCGCCCCGGCGCACGGTCCTGCGGATCATGGTCGCGAAACGGCCCGTGGGCGATGCCCCGCTCTCGGACTCGGTGTGGCAACTCGCCGACGAGCAGGCGATCGACGCCGAGACCCGTCGCGCCCTCCAGATGAACGGCCTGCGCGTGGGGCGGGTCTCCAGCGAGCTGCCCGACGACGTCCGCGCCGTGCTCTCGGCCCCCCCGCCCGATCACGTCCAGGCCCAGAGCGTGGTCCTGCCCGACGGCGACCACACCCTGATCGACCCCGGTACGCCGATCCGCCCCACGTTGAACCTCTTCCTGGGGCAGAACGACAAGCTCGTGGGCAAGGACTTTCAGGACCCTCACGGCCGGATCCGCGTGACCGCGAGCTACGAGGGCGAGGACGGCGTGTCCCTGCGGATCACGCCCGAGATCCACCACGGCCCCATGCGGCAGGGCTGGGGCGTGGCCGGCGGCAACACGCCGATGAGCCCGCAGCAGATCGTCGCCCGGAACGGCCAGGAGGAAGAGACCTTCCGCGACCTGGCCTGCTCACTGGTCCTCAAGCCTGGGCAGATCGCCGTGCTGGGCGGGAATCCCGAGAAGCGCGGGAGCCTGGGCGACTTCCTGTTCGACGAGCCCGAAGGGGACGACGACCGCCGGATGCAGAAGGTCATCTTCGTCTGGGCCTCGCGCTCCGAGGCCGGCACGCCCGACATCGACCCGCCCGCGGGCCTCGTCCCGGTGGAACTGCCCGTCGAGACGTCCACGGTCAAGTAAGGACGAGCGAGCCGCCAGGACGCGGAGAATCGCGGATTCTCCGCCTGTTGGCGCTGAATCCATTCCCACGACTCACCCGCGGCACCGAACTTTCTAGCACCAAGGAGTGTCGCCATGGACGGTACACCGACCCCGGTCAGGCCCCGCGGCCCGAGGCGATGGACGGCCCACGCCGCTCACGTTGAGGCGGCGGCGCCTCATCGTCACGTGAGTCGGCAGCAGGGCTCGCGAGGAGGGCTCATGGGTTCGTCCGCGATGGTCAAGCTCGACGGTTCGCAAGGGGAAGGCGGAGGCCAGATCCTCCGCTCGGCGCTGTCGCTGTCCCTGATCACCGGCATCCCGTTCCACATCGCCAACATCCGGGCCAACCGCGACAAGCCGGGCCTGCGCCCGCAGCACCTGGCCGCGGTCCAGGCCTGCGCGCAGATCGGCTCGGCCGAGGTCTCGGGCGCGGCGGTCGGCTCGCGCGAGCTCACGTTTCACCCCGGCAAGGTGCAGGCCCGCGACTTCTCGTACGACATCGGGACGGCGGGCGCGTCAGCGCTGGTCCTGCACGCGCTGGCGTTGCCCCTGGCCATGGCCGCCGATCAGCCCGTGCGCGTGGCGATCACCGGCGGGACGTTCAACACGAAGGCCCCGTCGTACCCGTTCCTCAACTCGTGCTGGCGCAAGCACCTGGCGGCCCTGGGCGTGTCGGTGGCCGTGTCCATGCCCTCGGCGGGGTACTACCCGAAGGGCGGAGGGCGGATCGAGGCGTGGATCGAGCCGGGCAAGCCTCGCGCGGCCAGGATGGTCGATCGCGGGCCGCTCGTGAGGATTCACGGGGTGGCCGGGGTCACGAACCTCCGCGAGCGCGACATCGCCCGCCGGATGGCCGACCGCGCCACGACGAGGCTCGCCGAGAACGGCCTGGACGCCGAGATCGAGCTGGCCGAATGGCCGGGAGTGGGGCAGGGCGCGGCGATCGCGCTCACCGCCGAATACGCGGGGGCGAACCCCTCGACGTTCGTGGGCCTGGGCGAGCGCGGCAAGCCCGCCGACCGCGTGGCCGACCACGCCGTGGAGGAGCTGCTCCGGCATCACGAAGGCTCGGGCGCGGTGGACCCGCATTCCGCCGACCAGATCCTCATGCCCCTGGCCCTGGCCGAGGGGTTCAGCGAATACACGACCTCCGAGGTCACCGAGCACCTCCGAACCAACGCGCTCACCCTCATGGCCTTCCTCGACTGCGAGATCCAGATCGACGAATCCGGCCGGGTGAGGGTCCGAGGGGCGGGCTGAGGGACGACGCTTCACGCATCCGCTTGACAGCCATGAGGCGGGGCCCCAAACTATCGACGGAGGCCCCTCCCACGATGCGTCCCACGATGTTCCTCCTGGCCCTGATCGCCGCGATTGCGGGCACCCCTCTGCGCCAGGCGGAAGCGGCCGAGGACCTGGCGCGCATCATGGCGGGCGTGCAGTCGGGAGGCATCGAGGAGATCGACGGCGGTGTGGGCGACGACTCGGGCGAGACCGTCCTGAAGGCCGTCGCGCAGGTCGAGATCGGCCCGGCAACCTTCCTGCCCGTGGCCTTCCTGGACGCCCTGTTGCCGGTCGAATGCCCCCGGGTGGGCCGTTCCGAGGGCCATCCCGAGGTCCAGGTCGTCTGGCTTGCGGTGGAGGGGCCGAGGCGCCTCGCCTGGCTCCAGCGGTTCCGATTCTGAGACGGGTTGGCGAGACACCGTGTTGTCCGTCCCTTCCCGTCCTCTAGAATCGGAGCCTCCCCATGCGCAGTGATTCTCAAATCCGACCGTCCCGCGGCTTCACCCTGATCGAGCTCCTTGTTGTGATCGCCATCATCGGCGTGCTCATCGCCCTGCTCCTTCCCGCGGTGCAGGCCGCTCGCGAGGCCGCGAGGCGGGCGCAGTGCTCGAACAACCTCAAGCAGATGGGCCTGGCCCTGCACGTGTACCACGGGTCGCACGACGTGTTCCCGCCCGGATACATCTCGAAGACCCTGACCGCCCAGCGCAACAGCCCCGAGACCGGCCCCGGCTGGGGCTGGGGCACCATGATCCTCAACGACCTGGAGCAGAGGCCGCTCTACAACGCCGTGAACTTCAGCCTGCCCATCACCGACCCCGGATCCTCGACCGTGCGGACGTCGGCCCTCTCGGTGTACCTCTGCCCGAGCAGCGCGGGGGCCAGCGGGCCCGTGACCCTTTATAACGACGAAGACATGGTCGCGACCGACGACCTCTCGCCCGGCCAGTATGTGGCCAGCGCGGGGCAGCTTGAAGTCGAGGAATTCCCCTCGGAGAACAACGGGATCTTCTACCGCAACAGCCGGATCGGACTGCGCGACATCCGCGACGGGTCGAGCCTCACGCTCATGGCCGGTGAACGCTCGCGCAACGTGGCCGACGCCACGTGGGTGGGCGTGATCCCCGGGGCCGAGGTCTGCACCAACCCGAAATGGCCGGTGCGCTCGTGCGAGACCGCCAACGTGATGGTCCTGGGCCACACGGGGCCCTCGCCCGACCAGACCTGGGTGGACGTGCCCAACTACAGGGGGGCCGGTGCCGACGACTTCTGGAGCCTCCACCCCGGAGGGTGCAACTTCCTGATGGCCGACGGCTCCGTCCGGTTCGTGAAGGGCTCGGTGGACCCGAAGATCTTCAGCTACCTCTCCACCCGGGCCGGATCGGAGATCCTGAGCGCGGACCAGTTTTGAGGTGCAATACGTCTCACGCAGAGACGTCGAGGGGACGGAGGGCACGCGGAGCAGAGTTCTTGAAAAGCTCCTCCGCTTCTCTGTGTTCTCTCCCGATCTCTGCGTCCTCTGCGTGAAGCGAATTTGCCAATTTCCGCCGCTGGAAGGCAGATTCCATCGCCTGCGTCGATCGTGAGGCACTGTCATCTCTCGAAACCGACGATTGACCGTATGCGATCAACTCAGGGTGACAGACTTCACGCCAAAGAGTCTAGGCCGGGGGCTTTACGGACGAGGACTCCTGGCCGTTGCGATGACCCTTGCTCTCGCGTCGTCCGCGAACGCGGGTGATCGTTATGATGCGATGATCTTCGGGTCGCAGTCGCGCCCCAAGCAACTCCGCTACACCCACACCTGGGCCACGTTCATCCGCGTGGTCGGGGAGGGAACGACCCCGTCAACCAGGAAGTCTACGTCCACACAATCAGCTGGCTGCCGCAGAGCCTGGTGGTCAACGTGTGGGATCCGTTCCCCGAGCCGGGCGTGAACCTGGACCTGGAAAACACCTTGCAGGCCGTCTCCCGGAACGGCGAGAGCGTGACCATGTGGGGGCCGTTCCAGATCCTCCCGCAGGTTTATGAGCGGTCGTTGCGGGTCAAGGCGATCCTGGACAGCGGCTCCGCCGAGTATCGCGCGATCAGCACGCCTCGGAACCTGCTCGTGAGCGACTGCATCCACGCCGTGGCGGCGGTGGACCCGGTCTTCGGCCGGGGCCATTACCCGCTCATCCGCGTGGGCAAGCCCGCCTCGCGGTACATCGCGCGCCAGGTCGTGAATCGCAGCGTGTTCGACCAGAACCTGACCCACGCCGAGTGGCTGATCCCCCGGGCTCGGCCTGAACCGCCACCCGATCGAGGTCATCGCGCCGCAGGACATCCCCCGCCGCAACTGCGTCCTGTGCCAGTGCCCGGACTAGCGACGTCGCTGCCAGGCACGAGGAAGACGGGCCGCCCATGTGTCGCGCCGACACGGGGGCGGCCCGTGGGCTTCATGCCGGAGATCGCCCGCTCGACCCCGAGGCACGCCGCGGCTCGCGGTACGCAGGCGATCACCGAATGGGCGGTATCCTGGCTTCCCCAGCTCCATGATTCAAGTCATGTCAAAGTTTGAGGTTTTTGTAACACGTTGTTGACTTTGATGTGTTTTGCATTCATATTCGCTTCGATCCGTCAATCCTCCCGCATGGTCCCGATGTGTTGATCTCCGACCGCCCCACCCGATGTCGGGAACGGGGCCGGTCGGCCGGATCGTTCATGGCCTGATTTCTGCCAGATGCCCCTTCCTCGTAGCGCTGGGGCGTTCATGGCCGTTCCGACCAGGGTCGGAACTCCTCATCATCTGAATCGCTTGCAATCTGGCCAAAGATGGCTATCTGTGAGCGGGGAGACTCCACGCGATGACATCACTGTTCCCCCCCGCGCCCCGAGGTCCGACGATCGTGGCCCGTCGCCGGGCGCGTCCCCGCCTGGAGATGCTAGAGGATCGCCGCCTGCTGGCGGGGTTCGCCCCCACGATCAGCGAGTTCGCGTTGCCCCCCGCACCCAGCGCCCCGCTCTCGATCGCGCTGGGCGGCGATGGCAATGTTTACTATAGCAATCCGGCGTCGAACGCGATCGGCCGGGTCACGCCGCAAGGGGTGATCACGGAGTTCCCTCTGCCCACGAACAATGGGGGGCCGGGCGACGTGGAAGCCGGGCCCGACGGCAACATCTGGTTCGTGGAGCCGACCGGGCTCGGGCGGTTGACGGTCGGCGGGGCGGGTGCGGGCACGATCAACCAGTTCTCGCTCAACCTCTCGGCCTCGAGCTCGCCGGCGTTCCTGGATTCGGGGCCGGACGGCAACCTGTGGTTCACCGACACGGGCGCGAACCTGATCGGCCGGGTCAACACGTCGGGCGTGCTCACGGGGGCATTCTCGCTAGGCCAGGTGAATGTGGGGCTGAACGGGATCACCGCCGGTCCCGACGGCGCCATGTGGTTCCTTGAGGGGAACACCAACGCCATGGGCCGGATCACCACCGGGGGCACGATCACCAGGACGAACATGAACCTGCCGTCCGGGGCCAACCCGTTCGAGGTCTACTGGTCGGGTGTAGGGGGGGATAACTTCCTGCTTTTCACGCAGAACGGCAACGATGGGATCGGGCTGTTCGATACCTCGCAGCCGGTGGGCTCGCGGTTCCGTGGGACGATCCCGACCACGCCCGGAGGGGCCCCGACCGGCCTGACCCGAACCCCCGATGGTGCCCTCTATTTCACCGAGGGCGGGACGAACACGATCGGCAAGATCGCCGCGGGGACCAACTTTACCGTGGCGTTCGCCACGCCCACGGCGGGCAGCACGCCGCTGTCGATCGTCGTCGGGTCCGACGGCAATCTCTGGTTCACCGAGGGCACGGCCGACAAGATCGGTCGGATGACGACCTCGGGCCAGTTCACCGAGTTTGCGGTCCCGAAACGGGGCGCCTTCCCCTCGGCCATCGCGGCGGGGCCCGACGGCGCGCTCTGGTTCGCGCAGAACGGCTCGAACACGATCGGTCGGATCAGCACGGCGGGCGTGACGACCAGCTTCCCGATCCCCACGTCCACCAACACCACGCAGGGGATCACCGCGGGGCCCGACGGCAACCTCTGGTTCACCGAGCTTGGCGGCAACGTGGTGGGCCGGATCACGCCATCGGGCGTGGTGAGCGAGTTTTCCACCCCCGGTGGGGCCGCCAGCGCCCCCGGCTTCCTTACCCGGGGCGCGGATGGCAACCTCTGGTATACCGACGCGGGCACGAACTCGATCGGCCGGATCTCGGTCGGCGGGGTGATCTCCACGGTCCCGATTCCGACCGCCAGCAGCACGCCGATCGGGATCACGGCGGGGCCGGACGGCAACCTGTGGTTCACCGAGAGCGCGGGCAACAAGATCGGCCGCGTGACGCCCTCGGGCGTGATCACCGAGTTCGCGATCCCCACCGCCAACAGCGGCCCGTCCGGCATCGCCGCGGGTCCCGACGGCAACATCTGGTTCCTGGAGTCGATCGGCGACAAGATCGGCCAGATCACGCCGGCGGGCGTGATCACCGAGTACGCGCTTCCGACCCGAGGAGTGGGGGCGGTGGTCCTCACGCTCGGACCCGATAACAACCTCTGGTACACGGGCAACTTCACCAGCGTGATCGGCAAGGTGGTGATCCCCCCCACGCCCAACACGCTCACCGTGGCGCTCGCCCCCGCAAGCGACCTCGGGGCGTCGAGCACCGACCTGATCACGGGCGGGACGACCCCCACGTTCACCGGCACGACCCGGCCGGGCTCGGTCGTGACCGTCACGGCGCAGGGCGAGAACTTCCTGAAAACCCCGCAGGCGATCGCCACGGCCACCGCGGGAGCGGACGGGACCTGGACCGCGACGGCGAACCTCCCGCTTGGCGACGACCGGTACCAGATCACGGTGCGGTCGGTCGCCCCCGACGGCCAGGTGGCTACGGCCTCGCTCACCACCGGGGCCGCCCCGCTGGTGATCGCCACGACCGGCCCGGTGATCACCAATGCGACCCTCAACACGCGCACCAGGACGATCGTGATCACCTTCATGAGCCCGGCGGGGCTCAACCTCGCGACCCTGGCCAACCCCGCCGCCTACGGAGTGGCGGGCAAGGGGGTGAGGAAGATCACCGGCGTGACGGTCGCAGGCAGCGGGACCACGGTCACGGTCACCCTGGCGTTCTCGGCGGCGCGGAACTTCTCGAAGAAGGTGACGCTCCTGGTCCGGGCCCGGCTCATCAATGATCTCGCGGGGAACGTCCTCGATGGCGAATTCCAGAATTCTCTGCCATCGGGCGACGGCGTGCCCGGCGGCTTCTTCCTCGTGACCTTGCCCCTGAAGGTCAAGAAGGGACGCTTCTTCAACGGCGGCCCGATCAAGATCATCATCAACGTCTGATGCCTTGACGTGGTCGATTCGGGTACGACGCGGCAGGAGATCCCCATCGGGGCGCGGCGACTTTCGCCGGAGCCCCGATGGGGATCTCCTCGTTTGGAATTTTGCGAGAATCCTCGGATTTGGAGAGATTGAGGCCGGGCCCGGCCGCCTCGGCGCGAGAATCGCACCGGAATCTGCCCTGAGATCGAGTCGTCGGCCCCGGGTCGGCGCTCGGGGGCAAGGAGACATCCAAGGAGATTCTCGCGATGAACGAGATGAAGGTCGCGCGCGGCCTGGGCTGGTTCAGCCTGGGGCTGGGGCTGGTTGAGGTGGCCGCCGGCAAGTCATTGAGCCGGGCCCTGGGCATGGAGGACCGCACCTGGCTGGTGCAGGCGTATGGGGTCCGCGAGATCGCCACCGGCGTGGGAATCTTCGCGATGGACAATCCCCGCCCCATGATGTGGGCCCGCGTGGCGGGCGACGTGCTGGACATCGCCACCCTGGCCACGGCCTACCGCGACGACAACCCGAAGAAGGACAACGTGGCGATCGCCATCGGTTCGGTCCTGGGCGTGACCCTGGCCGACTACTGGTGCGCCCGCAGGCTCGCGAGCGCCCGGCCCCACGGGTCGATCCGCACCCACCAGAAGTACGTGGCCGACGGCTCGGCCCCGCATTATCGCGAGGAAGCCGCGAAGACCGCGAGCTGAGTTCCGCCCCGAACCCCCACCCCTGGAGACGCCATCCCATGAGAGCGGTGTGCTGGCACGGCAAGAGCGACATGCGCGTGGACACGGTCCCCGACCCCACGATCGAGGACCCCCGCGACGCCATCATCAAGATCACGACCACATGCATCTGCGGGTCGGACCTGCACCTCTACGACGGCTACATGCCCACGATGGAGCCCGGCGACATCATCGGCCACGAGCCCATGGGCGTGGTCGTCGAGATCGGCAAGGAGGTCAAGAACCTCAAAAAAGGCGACCGCGTGGTCGTGCCGTTCACGCTCTCGTGCGGGGAGTGCTGGTTCTGCCAGCGCAAGATGTTCTCCCTCTGCGACAAGTCGAACCGCAACGCCGAGATGGCCCGCAAGGTCATGGGCCAATCGCCCGCGGGCTTGCTGGGCTATTCGCACATGCTGGGCGGATACCCCGGCGGGCAGGCCGAATACCTGCGCGTGCCGTATGCCGACGTGGGGCCTCAGAAGATCCCCGAGGGCGTGCCGGATGAGAAGGTCGTGTTCCTCTCCGACATCTTCCCCACGGGGTACATGGCGGCCGAGAACGCCGGCATCGAGTCCGGCGACACCGTGGCCATCTGGGGGGCCGGGCCGGTCGGCCAGTTCGCCATCCGCAGCGCCTGGATGCTGGGCGCGGGCCGGGTGGTCGCGATCGACTGCGTGCCCGAACGCCTCAAGATGGCCGAGCAGGGCCGCGCCGAGACGATCAACTTCAAGGAGAAGGACGTCTACGACACGCTCATGGAGATGACCAAGGGGCGGGGCCCCGACCGCGTGATCGACGCCGTGGGGGCCGAGGCCCACGCCGGAGGGAGCCTCGGCGCCGTGGTCGATCAGGCCAAGGCGGCGGTCGGGCTCGCGACGGATCGCCCTCACGCTTTGCGCGAGGCGATCCACTGCTGCCGCAAGGGGGGCACGGTCTCCATCCCCGGAGTGTACGTGGGGTTCCTGGACAAGGTGCCCATGGGCCCGGCCATGAACAAGGGGCTCACCTTCAAGATGGGCCAGACCCACGTCCAGGCCTACACCGAGAAGCTCTTGAAACTCATCATGGAGGGGCACATCGACCCCTCGTTCGTGATCACCCACAAAATCGGCCTGGAGCAGGCGCCCGAGTACTACAAGACGTTCCGCGACAAGCAGGACGGATGCATCAAGGTCGTGATCCAGCCGTGAACCGATCGGATCGGTAGGGAGCGCGGCGAGGGGCGGGTGCGGCTCGCCCCTCGCCGTGGCCCATCGGTCGGAGAGAACTGGACCGAGGGCCCCTCCGTCTCTTACTCTCGTGAAAGACGCCTTCGTCGATCACAGATTCCTCGCGAGACGGGCCCCATGACCGAGCCAGTTCCCTCGAGCGTGCCAAATATGTACGGGAGGTGGTTCCGCCGCGCCCGCCGCGTGGCGATCATCCCGGCGATGATTTATGTGCTGCTGGTCGTCGCCCTGTTCTTCCTCCAGGAGCGGCTGATCTTCCCCGGGAGCGCATGGAAGGGGCGTCGCGAGGCCGAGATTCCCCGTTCCGACAGCGTGAAGGTGATCGAGCTGGAGACGGACTCGGGCCAGAAGGTCACGGCCCTGTTCGCGCCCGCCCTGTCGAACCTGGGGGCCCCCCTGGCCGATGCGTCTTCCCGCCCAACGCTCCTCTATTTCTACGGCAACGGCGAGTGCCTCGGGATGTCGGGAGACAAGGCCGGCGCGATCCGTCGCCGAGGGCTCAACGTCTTCATGGTCGATTACGTGGGCTACGGGCTGAGCGAGGGACATCCCAGCGAGGCGGGATGCATCGCCACGGCCGATGCGTCTTATGCTCATCTGGTCAAGCGATCGGATGTGGACCCGTCAAAGATCCTCATCGGCGGGTTCTCGCTGGGAGGCGCGGTGGCGATCGACCTGGCCTCGCGCAAGCCTTCCATCGGTCTGATCGTCTCCTGCACGTTCACGAGCCTGGGCGAGATGGCGTGGCGGCAATACCCGTTCATGCCGATCTCGCTCCTGCTTCGCCACCGATTCGCCAGCGAGGCGAAGATCGGCAAGGTGTCCGTCCCGACCCTGATCGCCATCGGCGACGAGGATGGCGTGATCCCGCAAACCATGGCCGACCGCCTGGCCACGGCGGCGGGAGGGCCGGTCACGCGGATCGTGATGAAGGGAGCCGGGCACGACGACCTGGTCAGTATCGCCGAGATGGACGCCGAGGTCTCGTCCACGCTCGAACGATTCCTGGACGGGATCCGATAACGAAAGGGTCGGCGACCGGGGGGACCCGCGAGGGGTGGGGCTCTGGCCCGGCGTCCTCCTGAGAGTTTGCCGGGCCCGTCGCCCCCTGGGGTGGATCAGAGCAGGCTTTCGAGCAGGAGCTTGAGCTTGCGGACCTCGACCTCGACGTCGAAGGGGTTGTCGATGTCGTCGTGGATGGCGACGGTGAGGGCCCGGTTGTAGCCGTAGCGTTCGAGCTGGCTGACCACGCGGCCGTATTCGACCTCGCCCTGGCCGACCTTGACCTGGAACTCGCCGGGCTTCTTGCCCGTGTCGCGGAAGTGGACGTTCTGGACGTAGGGGTAGACCTCGTCGAACGACCCGTTCTGGTGGGGGCCGGCGATGTAGTGGCTGGGGTCGAGCGTGAGGCCCAGCCCGGGCACGGCCTTGCACAGGGCCACGGCCTGCGCGGGGTCGGAGGTGAGGGTCGCCGAGTGGGTCTCCAGGCTCACCACCAGGCCCTGGCGGGTGGCGAAGTCCACGAGCTCCCGCAGCCTCGCCACCTCCTCGTCGAACGGGGTGCCCAGCGGCGAGGCCGAGATGGTGAGCACGGCCACCGTGAGCGGCTTGGCCAGGCGGCACATGGATTCGAATCGTTTGCGGTAGGTTTTGGCGTCCACCGCGCCGAAGTTCAGGTCCAGGGCCGAAGGCGTGAGACTTGGGCCGTAGCGGATGCGGTGCAGGGTGGCGTCGATATTCTCGCCGGCCACGCTGGGTTGCAGGTGGGGGCTGTCCTCGACGATGGCCAGGTCGATCTTATCGAACTCCAGCTCGGCGATGTGGCGGAGGGCCGACTCTAAAGGCTCCTTGCTGAAGCAGAGCGTGCTGCATGCGACGAACACCGAACCCTCCTCGCCCTCCGTGGGGAGCAAGCACCATCGTTGCGTTCCGTCATTCCGAGGTTGGGGTCGAGCCTTGCGGGCGAACGGCCGGCCTCAGGGGGGGCCACTCCGGGCCACCTACGCAGGAGATCTTATCGCAGGCGGCGGCCCGAGGGTAGGTCAGTCGTCGCGTTGCCCGTCCGAAGGGGCACGCCCGCGCGTTCGGGCGGGGTTGCCTGCCGGGATTGCGGCTCGAGCTGGCGGGCCCAGTGCGACGACGAAAGGCGGGCGAAATCGGCGTAACGCTTCTCTCGATAGGCGTGCAGGGCGGCCTTGAGGATCAGCTCGGCGCGTCGGGCGGATTCGGGGGTGCCGTCGCCCGAGACGGTCACGTCGTCGATCCACAGGAGCCCCACGGTCGTGCGCTCGAACCTCAGCCGGAGCCTGTCGGGGCCGCCCTGGGGCAGGTCGTCGGCGCGGAGGCGGAACTCGGCCCACTCGGGGCCGGCGCTCACCTCCAGGTCGCGGCGGAAGGGTTTGCCGGCGGCCTCGCCCTCGATCGCCACCTTCACCAGGGTCTCGGGCTCCTCGGCGCGGATCCAGGCCCGCAGCAGGAGGGCGTTGCGGCCCGGCGACACGAATGGCTCGCTCACGGCCGAGGCGGGCAGGGCGCGGGCGTCCAGCCTCATGGCCGCGCGGCCCGATCTCGGATTCGCGTCGTCCCGCACGAGGAAGTTGGAGGGATCCCCTTCGAGCGACCATCCCAGGGGGGCGGTGGCCACGGGGCCGGGGGCCTGGGGGCGGATCTCGGCCACGGGGAGCGACCGCGAGGGGTCCTCGAAGCCGGCGTTCGTGGGCCCGCTCGTCGGGCCGTCCTGGGCGAGCTTGCCGAGCCTGGCCGAGAGCCGCTCATACTGGACGTCGAGCTCGCGGGCCGAGGGCAGGTAGGGGCCGATCGGCACGACCTTCGCCTTGGGGCTCGCCACGCGGATGGCCGCCACGCCGAACGGCGGGAGCTCCAAAACCAGCGACTTGCCGCCCCCGGGCGCGGCGGCCGGGATGAGCTTCTGGCGGCGGCCCAGGTCGTCAACCTGGCTGTCGTTCGGGTCGTGCAGGACGCTCTCCAGGTAGATCGCATAGGGCGTGTCGTTCGCCAGCTCCACGAACGTCTTGCCGCGGCTGACCCACGACCGCACCGCCACGCCCGAGTCGAGCCGCGGGGAGGGCGGGGCGGAGTCATTGGGCAGGGCGGGCAACGCCCGGAACACGCGGGCGAACCGCTGCACGCGCTCTTCCTGCCCGGCGCACGCCTGGCCCGAGATCACCACGATCCTGGCGTCGAGCACGGCCAGCGCGTGGCCCAGGGGCTCCTCGCCCGAGGCCCCATGGGCGATGGGCCTGGCCGTGAGGGTGGGGGTGGAGGGAGCGGACGCGGAGGCGATCGCGGGGCCGAGCCAGAGCCCCCGGCCGGGCCGCGCGGCCACCGCCTCGTCCAGGTCGGGGCTCGTCGCCAGGTCGTGACCGAGGTCGTCGGTGGAGAGCCCCACCCCGCGAAGGACGATCGGCCCTCCGGCCTCGACCGGCCATCGCTTGAGGTCCAGCCCCACGCTCTTCCAGGCCTGCGACGGGGGGAGGCCGGCGTGGTCGGCGATCCTCGCCTCCTCGCCCGCGGCGCCGTCGTCCAGGCCGGGCGTGACCACCGCGAGCAGGGCGCCCGGTGCGGAGGCGGTCACGCCCCGGGCCAGGTCGGCGTAGAGGATCCCCACCTGCTCGGCCCGCCAGTCCAGCCAGTCATTCCGCCCGGTCCCGGTCACGAACCTGAAGCGATCGGCGAACCGGCCCTCGGCCGAGGGGTCCAGCCCCGGCACCCGGGCCACCTGATCGGGCTGGTACGAGGCCTTGATGAACCGCGGGAAGGTCGCGTCGTCCAGGCCGACCTCGGGGCTGCCGGGCAGGGTGGCCCCGGGGCCCAGGCGGACGATCAGGCCGGTCAGGTTGGGGTGATCCTGGCGGGGCCGGATCGCCTCGGATGCGGCCCGCTTCATGGCCTCGCGGACCTCGGCGTGCAGGGGCTGGTACGACACGCCCGCGGCCTGGCCTTCGCGATTGACCCGCACGAGTCCCCGGGCCAGCGCCTCGGGCGAGTCGCCGGGGGGCAGGCCGGGCAGGGGGCCGTCGAACCGCATTTCCAGCATGGCCGAGAGGCCGCGGCGGGCCAGCATCCGCAGGATCAGGTCCAGGCGGTCGGGCGCGGTCGAATCTTCCTGAGCGTGGCCCCCGAGCGCCGTGCGGCGGGCGCGGTCGGCCAGATCCGAGGGCAGGATCACGGTCGAGGCCCCGCAGTGCTGCGCGTACAGGGCCAGGTTGTTGGCCAGGCTCCAGGCGTCATCGGGCCCGCCCTCCACCGTCCCGCCGAAGCGGTTCAGGGCCCCGGGCGAGGCCAGGTTCAGGGCCAGAGGGCGGGGCGCATCGGCGTGGACCTCGGCGAGATTCGCGGGCAGGGGGTCCGAGGCCATCTCGCGCAGCTCGAACGACGCTAGCCTCACGGGCGATCGCTCGGAGCGGTTCACCACCACGACCACGACCTCGGGCGAGTCGGGCCAGATCGGCCACGAGAACGCGTGGGGCGCCCCGTCGGCCGACACCAGAGGCCCCGAGGCCGCCGCGTCGAGCAGCAATCGCGGGGTGCGAACGGAGCCCCCGGGCGCGATCACGGCCACGGCCAGGTCCGAGGGCTCGCCCTCGGCCACCGCGACCGTGAGCCGGTGGGGACGGCCCGGGTGTGCGACCTGCAAGGGCACGGCCGACCAGCTCAGCCCGGTGCCGTCGGCCGCGCCGAGCGTGGCGGCCTCTCCCCCGGCGCGGGCCATCCAGCCCCGCAGGCGGTCGCGGCGCCCGGCCTCGACCATCGCGGCCTCGGGCACGACCCACGACCCGGTGGGGCCGGTCGTCCCGTTGCGGCCCGAGGCCATGGCGCGGAAGGGTCTCGGTCGCGACAGGTCCAGGCTATCGGCCACGGCCTCGACCCCGACGGCGGGCGCGGGCGTGGAGCCCGGCCTGGGGTCCACCACGGCGAACGACACGCGACGCTCCAGGGGCCTCGGCACCGAGTTGCGTCTCCACTTCAGGAGGCGGGCCAGGCGCGAGCCCTCGGTGGCCCCCACGGGCTCCCAGGTGGCCCTCACGTCCAGCACGTACGAGCCCTCGACCCGAGGGGCCGGGACCTGGAAGCGGGCCTCGGCCGGGCTGGAGGTGTTGGTGGCGACCACCTGGCTGTAGGTGGGCAGGACCCACACGGGCGGCCCGCCCCGCGCCGGGCGGACCTCGGCCGAGTAGCGGATCGTGACCTCGGCGGGCTCGGGCAGGAGCACGTTGAAGCCGACCGACACGGGCAGGGCCTCGCCGGGCGCCGCGACCCCGGCGAAGTCCGCTTCGGGGCCGAGCTTGACCTCGATCGCGTCCCAGCTCACCCGCTCGAAGTGCATCGGGATCGGGCTCCCGGGGCCCGTCTTCAGCGGGGTCTCGAAGAGCGCGGCCACCGCGAACCGCGTGGGGGTCCCGCCGGCCGAGGCCGTGATCTCGGCATTGGCCCGGGTCTCGATCCTCACCCTCGCCGTGCCCGAGGGGCTGGTGCCGAGTTGCCACGATCCGTCGGGTGAGGCCTGGGGGGCGATCGCCCCGGGCGACAGGTTGCGGGCCTCAAGAATCTTGCCCTGCCCGACTTGCAATTTCACGGCCAGGGCCGAGGCCGGCGATCCCGAGGGCAGGATCGGAAGCGCAGGGTCGCCCCAGGTCACGTCCACCGTCAGGCGGATCGTCGCCGGAGCCTGCTCCGGACGCGGACCGGCGGCGACCATCGTGCCAAGCAGCACCACGGCCGAAACCCTGACCCACGCCCCGCGCCATCCGTTGCGCATGCGGAGTAAAATACCCTTGCCTCCCGACCTAGCCGCATCCTGCGGCCTCCGGGATCAGACCCGAACCGAGCGATTCAGGCAATCCCGAGAATTCGTATAATCCGTTTCTTCGGCGCAAGCGTTCCGGTTTGATCAAAGTTTTTGTCGCATTTTCTCGAGATCGGCACAAAAATAGGAATCATCAGACCGATGGAATCCGATTTCCGTCGGCTCACGCAGCTCGATCCCCCCAAGATCCTGAGTTTGACTCCCAAAGACGCATCGCCCCGGGCGATATCATCTCCATGCGTCGCGCCCCGAGATCCGAAGGCGTTCTCAGGGCCGGCCTCCCCCTCGAGGACCGTTCACGATGGTTCGAATCTTAGGTTGGGCCCTGTCGTTCGCCCTCCAGTTCCAGGGCTCCGACAACCTTGAGCCGACCGACCGCCTGGTGCCCTCCGGATGGAAGGGCAACCCCTGGGGCCCCGTGGCCACCAGCAAGCGCGAGGCCGGCAAGCTCCCCTCGGTGAAGATCTCCCCGCTCATGGCCAAGTGGCAGGCGTGGGGCAAGGTGGTTTTGAAGGACGGCGACATCGTCTTCCGTCGCGGCAACGCCCACGTCCTCATGGGCCAGTTCCCGTTCAGCAAGTGGCTGGCCAACGCCAGCGGGAGCCTTTACTCCCACACGGGGATCGTCGCGATCGAGAACGGCGAGGCCGTGGTCTACGACACCACGCACTCCAGCGTCCGGCGGCAGCCGTTCTACGTGTGGATCCTCGACAACGTGGGCCCCATCGGCGTGAAGCGCCTGAAGCCCGACCAGCAGACGCACGTCCCCCAGGTCCTGGCCTTCTGCCGCAAACTCTTCCAGGACCAGCCCCCGTTCGACTTCGAGCTGAATCTGGACGACTCGGCCTATTACTGCCTGGAGATGACCGAGAAGGCGTTCCGGGCGGCGGGCGTGACCCTGTCGCAGCCGATCAAGGTGGGCGACATGGAGAACATCTCGCGCTACCCGCTGGTCGTCCTCATGTTCCAGACGCTCACGCCGTGGACCCTCAAGCAGGGGCTCACGCTCGAGCACCCGATCTACCTGCCCGGCAACGAACGCCACGGGATCTGGGCCTCGCCCCTGCTCGACCAGGTCTACCCGCCCGCCCCCGTGGCCAACAAGCCCGCCACGGAAACCCGCAACTGACGCCACCGATGAGGCGGAGTGAAAAGGTTACACGCAGAGGTCACGGAGAGGACGCAGAAAAGCGGGAGAGGTCAGACTCCCGCAGTCCGGACTCCAGATCCCGCAGCCCAGATTGAGCAGTCCAGGCCCCCAGTCCCGATCCCGCAAGGTCCAACTCGTTCCCACGCTCCGCGTGGGAATGCCGTCTGCGAGGCTCTGCCTCGGCCTCTCCGGTCGACCCCGCCCGAGGAGAGATGCGCAGACGACGCAGAGCGTCGGGGACGGCATTCCCACGCGGAGCATGGGAACGAGGGAGGGTCTGGGACCTGGGCTGCTGGCATTTCCTTCCCTGATCCAGACAGATCCCCCCACAAAATCAATTCTCCTGAATTTCGCATTGCTGAATCTGGGTAGAATGGAGATAACACCCCGCCCTCGGGTCTTTAGAGGGCTGGGGTGATGGAGCACCCTCGCTCCTGGCCTCGCGTTGACTGCGAGAGCGTATCGCCATGCCTCGCCCAATTTTGCTCGGATTCGCCCTGGCCTGGTTGGGAACGACAGCGTCGCTTGCTGCCGACGTCCCGGCCTCGGTCCTGACGCCCGTGTATCCCCACAAATCGGTGAATGCCCTGTCCTTCGGCGCGGGGCCGAAGTCGTACTGGATCTTCGAACCGGCCGGCCCCACGCCCGCCAGGGCTCCCGTGGTGGTCTTCCATCATGGGTGGCTCGCGGTGAATCCCGGCGTGTATGGGTCGTGGATCGAGCACCTGGCCCGGTCCGGTCGGATCGTGATCTTCCCCAAATATCAGTCGGACTTCATCACACGGCCCAGCGAGTTCCTGGGCAACTCCCTGGCCGCCGTGCGTGACGCGATCGACGTCATGGAGACCGGCCCCGGACGCGTGCGTCCCGACCTGGAGCGGTTCGCGCTGATCGGGCATTCGGCGGGCGGGAACCTCTCGGCGCAGATGGCCTCGGTGGCCTCGACCTCGGGCCTTCCCGTGCCCCGGGCCGTGATCGCCGTGTGCCCCGGCGAGGTCAAGCCCCTGGCCGAGCCCGACCTCTCCGCGATCCCGCCCAAAACCCTGCTGGTGGTCGCCGCGACCGACGGCGATCGCCTGGTGGGCGACTGCCGGGCCCGCGAGATCTATGCCCTGGCCACCTCGATCCCCCCCAGCCGCAAGAAGTTCATCCTCTACCGGTCCGACCGCCGAGGGCCGATCCCGATCGTGGCCGACCACCTCTCGCCCACCGCCGCCCTGGCCACGCTCGACAGCGGCGAGGGCCTCTTCCGCACGAAGCAGATGAGCCACGCCACGCTCGACATCCTCGACCGCCACGGATACTGGAGGATGGCCGACATCACGCTCGACGCCGCCTTCGCGGGCCTCACCCTCGACGAGGCCACCAACCGGGGCGCGCTGTTCTGCGACCTCGGACGCTGGAGCGACGGACAGGCCGTGACCCCCCCGATCTGCTCCGACGACCTGGCCTCGATCCCCCGCGTGGTGCCCACCAACGGCGTGAGGGTCGTGCCCTGGAGTGCCGACGAATTCCGCCGCATGCTTTACGTTGACAAAGATTGATTTGACCGATCGGAACGCCGTCCGTTCCGGGTTTCGCTCTGGACACGCCGCCGAGTCCGCGATATCGTCCCGACCACACGTCCGACGCCCTGAACGCCCACCTTGAATCTTTCTCCAGAACGCTTCGGATCGTCACGAAACTATCGCCGTGCCGCGGATTCGTCCGCGTACCGGCGCCGGGGGATCGGTGGGCATGGAGGCCCGCCGGTGATCCGGCCCTTGCCTTACGGTTGACGCCCCCTTGCTGGAGGAACGGATGCCTCCCCCGACGACGAACCCGAACAACTCCGGATGGTCCCGATTCACCGGCCTGATCCTGCCGGTCACGGTCGTGGGCGCGATCGTCGTCTTCATCGTCCCGCTCCCGCCGGTCTTGCTCGACCTGCTCCTGTCGGCCAACATCACCTTGGCCGTGCTCGTGCTGCTCACGGTCCTGTCGATCCGGACCCCGCAGGACTTCAGCGCCTTCCCCACGATCCTGGTCGTGACCACCCTGATCCGCCTGGTGCTCAACGTGGCCACCACGCGACTGGTGCTCACCCGGGGCGGCACGCAGGGGCTCGAGGCCGCGGGCGGGGTGATCCGGGCCTTCGGCGAGTTCGTCGCGGGCGAGCAGGTCGTCGTGGGCGCGATCCTCTTCCTGATCCTGGTCGTGATCCAGTTCGTGGTGATCACCAAGGGGGCCACCCGCATCAGCGAGGTCGCCGCCCGGTTCATGCTCGACGGCCTGCCCGGCCGCCAGATGGCGATCGACTCCGACCTCCACGCCGGCCTGATCGACCAGCACGAGGCGGCGCGACGACGAGACTCCCTCTACCGCCAGGCCGACTTCTTCGGGGCGATGGACGGTGCCGGAAAGTTCGTCCGCGGAGACGCCGTGGCGGGCGTATTGATCACGGTCGTGAACATCGTGGGCGGCCTGTATCTCGGCACGGTCGAATACGGGATGGAGGCCGGCGAGGCCGTCTCTGTCTTCACCAAGCTCACGATCGGCGACGGCCTGGTGAGCCAGGTCCCGGCGTTCCTGATCTCGCTGGCCGCGGGGCTGATCGTCACGCGATCGTCGTCCGAGAGCGACCTGGGCAAGGACGTGGTGGGCCAGCTCTTCCTCCGGCCCGGCGTGCTCGGCGTGGCCTCGGGATTCCTCGCCCTGCTCGCGTTCACCGCCCTGCCGAAGGTCCCCCTGCTGACCCTGGCCGGGGCGCTCGGCTCGGGCGCCTTCCTGCTGACGCGTCGGGAGGCCCAGGGGACGCCTCGCCTTGAGGAAGCCCCGGTCCCCGAGGAGCCTGCGGCGTCCCCCGCGAATGAGACACCCTCCGATCGCATGGAGGACCTCCTCCAGGTCGATCCGCTGGAGCTGGAGATCGGATACCGCCTGATCAGCCTGGCCGAATCGACCCGAGGCGGCGACTTGCTCGACCGCATCCGCGCGGTGAGGCAGAAGGTCGCCCGCGAGCTCGGCCTGATCGTGCCCCAGGTCCGGATCCGCGACGAGATCTCCCAGGGGGCGAACGACTACTGCCTGAAGATCCGCGGGACCGCCGTGGGGCGAGGGACCGCGTATGCGGGCCGCCTGCTCGCGGTCCCGCCCGCGGGCATGGTCACCCGCCCCGACGGCCGCGACGGCGTGGACCCCGTGACCGGCGAGCCCGCCGTGTGGATCCACACCGACGGCCGCGCGGTGGCCGAGCTCGCCGGATGCCGCCTGCTGGAGGCCTCGGCCGTGGTCGCGGGCCACTTCGGCGAGGTCGTGCTCAATCATGCCGAAGATTTGATGACTCACGAGCAGGTGCGGAGACTTCTGGAGAGGGCGCGGGCCACATCGGCGGCGCTCGTCGACGAGGTCGTGCCCCACATGCTGCGGGCCGGCGAGGTCCAGCGCGTGTTGCAGGGGCTCGTCCGCGAACGGGTGAGCGTCCGCGACCTGGAATCGATCCTCGAAGCCCTGGCCGAGCACGCGGGCAAGACCCGCGACACCGAGGCCCTGATCGAGCACGTCCGCCGCGCCCTGGGCCGTCAGATCGTCGCGTCCTATCTCGGACCCGACGGCCACCTGCGGGTGGCCACGCTCTCGCCGAGCCTGGAGCACCGATTGGCCGAGGCCGGAAGGCAGGCCGACACCCGGCCCGCCGACGCCTTCGGGCCCGAGGCCGCCCGCTCCGTGGTCCGCGCCGTGGCCGGCGCCGTGTACGCGCTGATCGAGGCCGGGCACCCGCCCGTGCTCATCTGCTCGGCCGAGGCCCGGCCCGTGCTCAAGGATCTCACGAGGGCCGACCTGCCCCGGCTCGCCGTGCTCAGCCAGCGCGAGATTCCCCGCGACATCCCCGTGGAATCGGTCGGGGCCGTGGTCGAGGAAGACGCCGAGGAAATGTCGGAAATCGGGTATTAATTTTTCATGAACATGCTTATAACGTCCACCGGTCAGACGAGGGGTCACACGTCCATGACGACGAAAACCTATCGAGCCGGGACCATGAAAGAGGTGCTCGCGCAGGTGCGTCGCGACCTCGGCGGGAACGCCGTGATCCTCAACACCCGCGAGGTGAGAAGCCGCCGCCTCTTCGGCCTGGGCCGTCGCGAGATGATCGAGGTCGTCGCGTCGAACGAGGAGCCCTCGGCCGCCGTGGTCGTCCCGCCGATCTCCTCGCCCGCGATCCATTCGAAGCTCAACGACCAGCTCGGACGACTGCACGCGATGGTCGAGGACCTCAGCCGGCACGGGCGGCTCGACCACCTCCTGCCCGACCTGCCCAGCGAGCTCGTTCCCACGTATGCCACCCTGCTGGAGGCCGACGTGCCCGAGATCCTGGCGCGTCGCCTCGTGAGGCACGTGGCCGAGCGGATCGAGCCCGACGAGATCCACAACGCCGAGGCCATGTCCGAGGCCCTGCGCGACGCCGTGGAGTCGTGCCTGCCGATCGCCCCGTCGATCAGCGTGGTGCCCGGTGTGCGCAAGGTCGTGGCCCTGGTCGGCCCGACCGGCGTGGGCAAGACGACCACGGTGGCCAAGCTCGCGGCGAATTTCAAGCTCGTGCACGGGCTGAAGCCGGGGCTCGTCACGCTGGACACCTTCCGCATCGCCGCGGTGGAGCAGCTGCGGACCTACGCCGAGATCATCGACCTGCCCCTGGCCGTGGCCAACGCGCCGGGCGAGATGCGCAAGGCGATCGACTCGCTCGGCGACGTGGATCTGGTTCTCATCGACACGGCGGGACGTTCTCCGCGTGACGAGGTGAAGATCCGAGAACTTGCCGACTTTCTCGCCGAAGCGAGGCCGGATGAGGTCCATCTGGTCTTGAGCGCAACGTCCGGGGAGCGTAGCCTTCGCTCCGCCGTCGAACGCTTCGCCGCGGTGAGGGCCGACCGCCTGATCCTGACGAAGCTGGACGAGGCCGAGGGGCTCGGCGGGGTGCTCGCGGTGATCGGCCAGGCCAACCGACCGGTCAGCTACCTGACCACCGGCCAGGCCGTGCCCGACGACATCGAGCCCGCCGACCGGACCAGGCTGGCCGCCCTCATCCTGGGACAGGAGACGGTCTCGTGAACCGCACTACAACGGTCCAATCACGCATGATCCGCGCGGGGCTCGCGGCGGCCATTATCTTCGGAGGGGCCGCGCCGTCGGCCACGGCGGGCGAGCGTTTGGCGCGACTCTCCTCGGTCTTCTCCCGGGGAAATGGCGTGTCGAACGAGCCGAAGATCCGCCCGCTTTCCTCGACGATGAACTGGTGGTCGATCCCCCGTCCGGCCCGCGAGGCCGCGAGGAAGCTGGCCGCGAATCAGGACGCCTCGGTCACGCGGTGCGTGGCGAACGAGCACGGCGATCAGGTCACCTACGAGATCTTCGCCGCGCGACGCATCGGCCCGTTCAAGAAGTCGGAATTCGTGCTCACGAGCGTGACCGAGCCGAAGACGGTCGCCCAGAGGCGCGAGCAGGAGCAGACCCCCAAAGCTCGGATGAGCCGGATGAAGGCCAGGCTCATGCCGTGGACGGTCGAGAAGGAGCCGGAGAACCTGCCGGTGCCGTCCCCCACAAGTTACTGAGTTGCTGATAGGTTGCGGCCTGGATCCGAACCGTTCGACCTCGAACTAGCGAGCTCTTCGTGCCTGAATTCACCCTGCCTTCGTCCGATCGCCCGTCGCGATCGGCCCAGTTGTTGACCCGAGCCCCGGGGGAAGAGATGTCCGACCAAGCCGACGTGCTCCGTCAGCTCGTCCGTGCCCGAGAAGGGCCCGGCGTCTCGGCGGAAGGCTCCGGCCACATGATGGCCCCGCACTCGATGGTGCTGACCAGCGGCAAGGGGGGCGTGGGGACCTCGAACCTGGCGCTGAACGTGGCCATCGCCCTGGGCGAGATGGGCCAGAGGGTCGCCCTGATCGACGCCGACTTCGGCCTCGCGAATCTCGACCTCCTCTGCGGGATGGCCCCGGGCTCGGACCTGGGCGACGTGCTCGTGGGGGGCCGACCCCTGGCCGAGGCGGTCGTGCCGGGCCCCGGCGACATCCGCATCCTGCCCGGTGCGCACGGCACGCGGACCATGTCGGAGGTCCTGGGCGATGGACCCAAGAGGCTGGCCCGCGAGCTGGTCGCGCTCGAGGCCGGATGCGACTTCCTCTTGATCGACGCGGGCAGCGGCCTGGGGGCGTCGATCCCCGTGCTGGCCGCCGCCGCCGACAGCGTGGTCCTGGTGACCACCCCCGAGCCCACGTCGGTCGCCGACGCACACGCCGCCCTGCGGAGGTTCGGACGCACCGTCAAGCCGACCTCGTTGCGGGTGGTCGTGAACCAGGCGCACTCCAACGCCGAGGCGAAGGAGTGCCTCGCGCAGCTGTCGGCCTCGAGCCGCCAGTTCCTGGGCATGGTCGTCTCGCCCCTGGGCTTCGTGAGGTCCGACAACCACGTGCCCCAGGCCGTGAGGGCGAGGAAGCCCTTCGTCACGGCCTATCCCAACTCGCTCGCGGCCAGGAACGTCCGTCGCCTGGCCGAGACCCTGATCGACGAGCGTCGCCCGAGGCTCGCCCGCCCCAGCTTCTTCGCCACGCTCACCGCAAGATGGGCGTCGGGCAAGGTTGCCGGTTAGTCACTTGTCCTTTGTCATTGGTCACTAGTTCGCTGCTGTAAGGGTTTCTGATGTCCGTCCACTTTCAATGACCAATGACCAATGACCAATGACAAGTGACCAATGACCAATGACCAGCGACAAATGCCGACTCTGCCGATTCTGAGGCTCAAGCCGGTCGTGCCGGCCACCCGATAAAGACTGTGACGCTTAATGTCGTCGTAACCCAGACCAAGATCGCGCGTGGTGAGGGGGAGGGGAGTCGGAGAGGTGGCGGACCTGAGCCGCGACCCGGACCGGACCCCGAGCTGAAGGCGTTGCGAGTGTGGGCCGGTCCAACCGGCCAGGCACACGCCGCGAAACCGCCCCGGACGCAGGATGCGACCGGGCCTCTCCGAAGACCTGTCATGGAGGGCAAGGATGCCAACCAAGCTGGACGTGGATGTCACCGAACTCTGGCGAGAGTTCAAAGATCAACCCACCACGCCCCTGCGGAACCGCCTGGTCGAGCGCTACTTGCCGTTGGTCAAGTACAACGCCGAGCGGATCTGGCAACGCCTCCCCGAGGGGGTCGACCTCGACGACCTGATCTCGGCGGGCGTCTTCGGACTCATGGACGCGATCGACGCGTTCGACCTCACCCGGGGCGTGAAGTTCGAGACCTACTGCGTGCCGAGGATCCGCGGTGCGATGCTCGACGAGCTTCGCACCATGGACTGGGTCCCCCGCCTGGTGCGCTCCAAGCACACCAAGATGGAAGAGGCCCGCAAGAGCCTGGAAGCCCTCCACGGGAGGCCCCCCACCGACGTCGAGCTGGCCGATCGCCTGGGCCTGCCGATGGAAGAGTACGACAAGATGGCCAGCGACGCCAACGCCGTCGGGCTCATCTCGCTGAACAAGAAGTGGTACGAGACCGACAGCTACAAGGACGTCCGCGAGATCGACATCCTCGAGGACAAGAAGGGGGAAGACCCCACCCTCAGGCTCCAGCGCAAGGACCTCATGCGCATGGTGACCAAGGGCCTGAACCGGAACGAACGCCTCATCATCATCCTCTATTACTATGAAGAACTGACGATGAAGGAGATCGGTGCCACGCTCGACCTGAGCGAGTCGCGGGTCTCGCAGATGCACTCCTCGATCATCCAGAGGCTGCAAACGCAGCTCAACACCCGCAGGCCGGAATTCGGGACCTGAGCGCGGTTGGAAACGATAAGCCTTGGAACGAGCGGCCGAGCCACACGCCTTCCCCCGGGAGACGCGTGGCCCGGCCGCTGGCCGTTGCGCCACCGATCGATCGGCCCCCTGATTGTGCCCTTCCGCTCGCATGGCTACAGTCCTTCCCGACACCCGGCGAGGAAGGCGTTGGAACCTCCGAGGAACGATCGATGCAAGACGCCCCACCCCGTCGCTTCAATATCGGCGATGCCATGATTATGATTGCGGCTGTCACACCCAGCCTGATCCTGGTCCGTACCGGCGTGAAGTTCGGCCTCTTCAAGATCGGAGGGCTGACCGAGTCTGGAAGGCAACGCGTTACGTTGGCACGCCAACTCATGGGGTTGTTCAGCGTCGGCGGCGGGTGCCTTCTCGCGAGCCTTGTTCCAGCGGTGTTGATCCTCGGGCTTTACAGGGCCCATCCCTCGCGGAGGGAGGCCACCCAGGGGCCAGGGCTCGTCGCCTGCCTGGTGGCGGTGGCGGCCTCGATCACACCGATCATTTACTTTGTGGGGACGTTCATGGTCGAGAGCCGATCCCCCGAGCCGCACTATTCGGTGCCCTTCGGCAACGCATTCGGACGCTGGAACCTCATCGCCGGTCCGATGGTCCTGGGGGCCTGGATGGGCATGGCCCTCCTGGGCCGATGGCGTCCCAGGCCGACCTGGACGGACCGGGCGGGGTGCGTCCTTGGGGCATGCATCGTGCTCATCTACCTCCACTCGCATGTCTACTTCGAGGTCGTCGAGCCGATCACTTATTGGTGGAACGGGTGAGCCCTCGATCCACGGGACCATCGGCGTGCCTTGACCTTCCACCGACGTTCGGCTACGGTCCGGCTCACTTCGGGGGCCTGGCCTCCGACACCCCGCAGCGAACCAAGCAGGGAAGGCGAGCATGGACGCTCCGACGACGAGGGTGACGCCGTGGTGGCGCGAACGCGAGTTGATCCTTTTGCTGGTCCTGGCCGCCGTCGTGCATGCCGGACGGCTCACCGAGTTGCCCTTGCGCGGTGAGGAATCGCGGCGGGCCCAGGTGGCGGTCGAGATGATGGCACGGGGCGACTGGATCGTGCCCCGGCAGCAGGGCGAGCCGTTCCTGAGCCGCCCCCCGCTGGGCAGCTACCCGATCGCGGTGGCCATGAAGGTGCTGGGCGAAGACTCGCCCCTGGCGGTGAGATTGCCCACGGTGCTGGCCACGCTGGTCACCGTCCTGCTCATCTATGGATATTCGCGCCTGTTCCTGTCGCGCGCCGGTGCGCTCGGGGCGGGACTGGCTTATGCCACGTTCGGGCAGGTGCTCCAGCTCGGCCGACTCGCCGAGACCGAGGCCACGTTCACCGTGCTGGTCGCCGGGGCGCTCATGCTCTGGCATTGGGGCTATACGCGGGGCTGGTCGCGGGCGCTCACGTGGTCGATCGCTTACACGCTCGCGGCGCTCGGCGCGATGGCCAAGGGGCCGCAGGCCCCGGCGTATTTCGGCGGGACCGTGGGTCTCTATTTGCTCCTGAGGCGGGACTGGCGGATGCTGTTCGGCCCGTCCCATTTCGCGGGGATCGCGACATTTGCGGCGGTTCTCGGCGCGTGGCAGATCCCGTTCGCGATGCAGAT
This sequence comes from Planctomycetales bacterium, assembly GCA_031411935.1. Lineage (GTDB taxonomy): Bacteria > Planctomycetota > Planctomycetia > Isosphaerales > Isosphaeraceae > JAQGHR01. The sequence continues at coordinate 31,308 of JANOBY010000387.1, forward strand.
GGGCATGAAGGGCGTGTGGGCGATCTGGGCCTCCGACGTGGGCCTGCGGTACAACGAGGTCACCTGGGTCACCTACGTGGTCCACGCGATCACGTATCCGCCCGAGGTCCTCGGCGGGTTGCTCCCGTGGTCGGCGCTCCTGCTCGCCTATCTCTCGCCGAGGTTCCGCCGCGCGATCGGCCCGGTGGCCGGCCCCGCGGCGATCTTCTGGGGCGTGTGCCTGCTCGTGACGTTCCCCACCTGCTGGTTCGTGCCCAATGCGCGGGCCCGCTATTACATGCCGATCTATCCGGGGCTCGCGATCCTCGTCGGCGTGGTGATCGACCGCGCGGTGAGCCTTGAGGCTCCCGAGAACGTCCGGCGGATCTGGTCGCGATTCCTCCGCGTGATGGCCGTGATCGCGGTTCTGCTGGGCGTGGGAGCCGTCGCGGTCTCGGTCGTGAAGGTGCCCGCGCTGGCCCGAGTCCGCCAGACCCTGCCGATGGCCGCGGGCTTCGCGATCGCCGCCACTGGGCTTGCGGTCGTCATGCGAAGGGCCAGGAGCCAGGCGGGGCCGGTCGCGGGCGAACGCGGCGCGCTGGCCGTGGCGGGGCTCGTGGGGCTGGCGTTCCTCGGCCCGGTGCTGAGCCTGCAGAGTCGATCGAGCGAGGACGCCCCGGCGGCCATCGCGCGGCTCAAGGCGTCCCTGCCGAAGGACGTGAAGCTCGTGAGCTTCGGCCCAGTTCATCATCTGTTCGCCTACTATTATGGAGATCCGATCGCGTATCAGCCCCTGCCCGACGCCGGAGGCAACCTCGGGCCAAAGGACGAGTACTTCTGCTTCGGCGGGTGCGACGTCCCCTACAGGCCCCAGCCTTTCCCGTTCGCCTGGGAGCCGGTGGCGATGGTCTCGTGCGAGCGCAAGAACTCGGACAAGCCCCGGTTCTTCGTGGTCGTGGGCAAGAAGATCCCCGCCGAGCCCAGCGCCGAGCTTGCCCGCTGCAGCCTCGACCGCATCGAGGCCATGCGCTCGGGCAAGGAGCCGCGGATCCTGCGGTGACGTTGGGACGGAGGGCCCGTGGAGGCAGGCGGACTGGCCCGCCCGATCCATTGACCCTCGTCGTGATCGGGCGAAGAAGCGGCCCGAAGTCGGCGTCTCCCGCTTCGCCCCTGTATGGCGGCCACGACCCCCGGCCTCGGCGTGCTCCCCGCCTCGCCCCCTTTGGGGGAGAGGCCGGACGGAGTCCGTGTGAGGGGGTGTTGGGCCCGGCCGGGAGTCCCGGTGTTCGCGTCGAGCCGAGGCCCCCACACCCCGCCGCTGCGCGTCCCCCCACACCCCCCCAACGGGGGCGTGGCGGGAGACGTGGCCTGGGTTGTCTCCCCCTCCCCCCCTTGCGGGGTGTGGGCGGTCGCGCAGCGGCCGGGTGTGGGGGCCTCGGCTCGACGCGAACACCGGGACTCCCGGCCGGGC
>JANOBY010000388.1:0-1720 GCA_031411935.1 Planctomycetales bacterium
GTCGTCCCTCCATCCGACGGCAGTCTGGATGGCCCCGAAAAGCTCCTCCGAAGAAAACGGCTTGGTCACATAAGCGTTCGCACCGACTCGATAGCCCCGCTGACGATACGGGGGCGACTCCATGGCCGTGACCATGACCACCGGAGTCGTCCTGGTCGCGGGATCGCTCCTCAAGCGTCGGCAGACCTCGAATCCATCCGTATCGGGCAACATGAGGTCGAGCAGGATCACCTCGGGCGACAGGCGGCGAGCCAACCTCAGCCCTTCGCGCCCTGAGTCAGCGATCATAGACTTATAGCTGCGCAGGGCGATCAGATCGGCCAAGAGTCGGGCCTGGTCGGGACTGTCCTCGATGATGAGGGCAGAACTCATCTCGTCTCTCCGATTCCGGACTCAGGTGTGAAGTTCGACAATGTCCGAGTCGTGCAGTTCGTGGTCCCGTTTGACTGTCTGACCATCGAACACGCCATGACCCCAAACCTTGGCAAACTTGAGGGTCTCTTCCAGGTCCCGGTGGACCTCGCGAGCCAGATCCAGAACCGTGCTCCCCCGAGGAACCGTGAATGGACTCGATCGATCGACAGGCTTGCCGGGTACTTTGGTGTAAATCCTTACGACTTCAAGCAAATCGTAGGCTGACCGGACGGCCACGTCCAGACCGGTTCGGTTCAGAGCGGAAGTTACATGTACAGGAAAACGCCCTTTGTTCCAATCTTGCAACAATTCCAGCCTGAGCTCCGACGCGTCCGCATCGACCTTATTGGCCAAGATAACCGTGCGGATGTGCTGAGTGGCCTCGTCGCCGGAATCCTCGGGGAGCTCCCCCACGAGTTCGACATGCGATTCGGCGAGCTTACCGACGGCGGCCTCGGTCGACTCGACGAGGTCGTCGTCCTCGAGATCGACCACAAGGAGTGCCGCGTCGGCCGAGCGTACGACCGCGGGCATCCAAGATTCAAAGAAGTCGGGAGACGCGGCCGGGAGATCGATGAGCTGGATCCGGACATCCTTCCAGGTGGCCAGGCCAGGTTGCGGCACCCGAGTGGTGAAGGGATAAGGCTTCACTTCGGGCCTCGCGTTCGTCAAGGCCGCGAGCAGGGCGCTTTTGCCCGAGTTCGGCGGCCCTACCAGCACGATCTGGCCTGCCCCTTCGTGGGGAACTCGATAACTTACTCCCGCTTTCTTGCCCCCCGTCTTCGCCGTGTCCAGGTCGTCACGAGCCCGGCTCATCTTCTTCTTCAGGTCCGATTGAAGCTTCTCCGTCCCCTTGTGCTTGGGGAGGAGCACGAACAGCTCCCGGAGGCAATCGAGACGGCGAGCTGGCGATGAGGCGCGTCGGTACTCCTCCTCGGCCTTGAGATACTGCGGGGGGAGGTTGGCCGGCATGAGGGAGAGTTCTCCACACTCGTCGCAACGACCGTGATTGGCAGGAAGTCTTCGGGAAACGTAGCGAAACGGTCGCGCGAAGGCAAGAACGAATCGATGCGTCTCAGGCCAGTCCGCCCACCGCGGAGACCGAAGCCGTTTCGCTCACGTCCAACTCGGGGGCAAACCCACGCCTCATGGTGTTCTCGGTCACGGTTCGTGTAAGAAGGAACTCGCGAAGATAGTCGGACCCGCCCGCCTTGGTCCCGATGCCCGAAAGCTTGAACCCCCCGAACGGCTGCCGGTCGACCAACGCGCCCGTGATGGGGCGATTGATGTAGAGGTTGCCCACGCG
>JANOBY010000389.1:0-3032 GCA_031411935.1 Planctomycetales bacterium
GGGCTTCGGGGGGGGGGGCGTCGAGCAGGAGCAGCGGCTCGGCGGTCGCCATATAGGTGGCCCGGCCCACGATGCGGACCTCGTGCGCGTCGGCGTCGTACTCCCTCTGCCTCATGCGGGCGGTGGCGGTGCCCATGCCCATCCACGCCAGTCCCTTCAGGAGCAGCCGCGCGAGCGAGAGGAACCCGATGATCAACCAGATGAGCGCGGAGAAGAGCAGGCTCGCGATCAGGAGACGGGGGTCGAGGAACAGGCGGATCTGCCCCGCATCCAGGAGCAGGGCGTCGAAACCGTCTCGCTCGTGGACGACCCTCTGCATCACGTGCACCGAGCGGCGAATCAGGGTCGAGAGCCGCATGGCCCCGCCCTGGGCGAAGTGGCCGAACTCGTGGGCGAGCACCCCGGTGAACTCGCTGAGGGTCATGCCCGTGACCAGCGGCAGGCCGATCGTGAGCGTGAGGTCGTCGCGGAACAGGCCCAGGAGCCCATGCCGCAGGGAGGCCGAGGCGTTCACCTGCGTGTCGACCAGGATCTCCCGGGGCCGTGGGGCCCCCTGCGCCTCGCACAGGCGATCGACAAATGCGAACAGGAAGGGCTCGCGCTCGCGGACGAGCTTCACGTGCGGAGGCCTCTCGGCACGGAGCGAGAACAGGGGCTTGACCAGGAACACGCACAGGACCGGCCCGGCGATGCAAAGGAAGGCGAAGATCATGGGCTCGGGCACGATCCTGTGGGCCAGGACCGACGCCTTCGGGCTCGCCGCGTGCGTCCAGAGCCCATAACTCGACACCACCACCAGGCCCGCATAGATGATCATGAGCGCCAGCAGCACGCACGCGCACAGGAGCAGGCGGACCCGGAACGCGCGCGAGCGGCGGATCGGACCGAGCGGGCCGGGCAGGGCCGCGAGCAGGGCGTCGTCCGAGGGCTCGATCGGGGCGTGCGGCGCAGGTCCAGGGCCGACCAGGTCCGCGGCGATGCCGTGTGACATGAGGCTTCCTCGCGAGCGGACGTGACTCGGGCCAGGATCGCGGCGAACGTGGCCGTGACCAACCGGGCTCCGATCCTAATCCACGCCCGAGGCGTCACGCCAGGGGGTGATGACCTCTTCATGAGAAATCGCTCGCAGGCCCCGCGACCGCCCTGCGATCAGAGCGAGATCCGCTCGACCACGTTGCGGGTCACTTCCTTGTCCGTGCGGTTGTAGAGGTCGGTCGTGCGGGCGTCGGAGTGGCCGAGGAGGTACTGGACCTGCTCGCGCGAGACCTTCTGCTTCAGCAGGTTGGTGGCGGTCGTGGCGCGGAACGAGTGGCAGCAGAACGAGCCCGGCGGGAGCCCCGCGCCCGCGAGCCGTCGCTTCACGATCCGCAGGAGGTCGTTGCCGTTCAGGCCCGTGTCGGTCAGCTCGCGCTTGCGCCTGCGGACGGTCCGGAACAGGGGGGTGCGGTCCGATCGCCCTTCGAGCCCCGCGGCGCGGAGGTAGACCTCCATCTGCACTTGCAGGTCGTGGCGAGCGGGCACGTGATGGAGCTTGCCCCCCTTCTCGCCGAAGTGGAACGACCAGGAACGGCCGTCGGTCAGGTAGTCCATCGTCCGCAACCGGGCCACGGCCCCCGCGCGGGCGGCGGTGTAGGCCAGGACCATGAGCAGGGTCCGGTCGCGGATCGTGACCACGTCGCGATTATCGATCGAGTCCAGCAGGAGCCTCACCTGGCGATCGTCGAAGGCGGGCGTCTTGCCCTCGCGCGTTGAGTACTTCGGGCCTCTCACGCTCGAGGCCGGGTTGATCGCCACGCCGTGATACCTCTGCTGGTTGTCGAAGAAGTGCCGCAGGCCCGCCAGGTGCTGCTTCTTCGACGGGGCCGACAGCGGATGGCCGTCGCGATCGACCAGATGGTGCTCCACGTACTCGCCCACCAGGAACGACGTGACCTGCCGCAAGGCCACCCCGCGCATCCGGCACCACCCGAGGAACCGGTCCACCGCGCGGCGATAGGCCTTGCGCGTGTTGGCGTTGCCGATCTTCGCCTTGAAGAAGTCGGCATAGGCATACTCGGCGCCCGGGCCGGCCTCGCGAACGATGTCCGGGGCCGCGATCTCGCGACGAAGCCGATCGAGGTCCGCATGGACGACCAGCTCATGGCCGTCGCCGGGGTCAAGGATCTGGGCCGGAAGCCCGGACCGGGATGCGTATGGCTCGTCCATCATGACCCCACGCTTCGATCCATCGAGATGCCGAATAACGTGGGAATCGGCACCCGATCGGGGGCAACTTGAGGCCCGGCCCCTCCCGACTCGCCGCTTCGAGGCTCCATGACGGCCTGGAGGATTTCGACGGCTATCCCCGCAAGTGCAGAGCGTCCCCCTTGCTGGCGAGGCCAATGCCTGACCGTGCTCCCGGAGTGTGCGAAGGCTCGTCGCGGCGAGGAGCGAGCGCGTGGGGGTCGATCTCAGCGAACGGACCCAGGCCCAGGAGATCGGCGGCCGGGGGCCTCGCGATAATGAAGAGAGGCGGGAACCCTCCGCGCCCCCCGGCTCATTGACAATCAGGATCCCCACCCCGGGCCCAGCCCGCCAACCAGGAACCCCGTGAGACGCAAAAACACGATTTTGCAGAACGAACCCAATCTGGCGGATCGGGTCACAAGACGTGATCATGTCGTTGTGCAAGGCGCGTAAGGCGTTAGGGTTCATTTTCGGCCGAACCGGAGGCCAATACCGTCGTCCGCCGAGGGCAAAACGAACCCAAAACGAAGCCAATTATCGGGAACGAACCCAATGGGCGGAGGCCCTCGCGGCGAGAGTCCGTCATCACCGCCTAGACACAGGGCATCTTGAACGTACTTTTGTTTGGTTCAGGTGCAGCAAGCATCTTCAACTCGTCCGCCGTAAGCGTGCGGGTGCTCGTAGGCTTGGAATATTCGGCTATCGTCACTGTTTCAAAGGTTTTTGCGTCTACGGGACCTACGCCCGCACTGGAACATTTGAAACCATCTTTGCAGGAGGAAACCGCGGTCCAATTGGTTCCGTCG
>JANOBY010000390.1:0-6685 GCA_031411935.1 Planctomycetales bacterium
GCCCTTGGGAGTCGCCGAGCGGCCGAGCAATTGGGCGGCCGCGCGACCGATTTCGCGATGCATGTGAAGGGGCTGGAGATGCCCGGCTACGATCCAAGGTCGTTGCAGACGATGGCCCTGGGACTGGCCGTAGGGACGCGAGGCGCGGACCATAATCGGTCGGGGGCCTACGAGGCGGATTTCTCGGAGGGGGTCGATCGGCTTCGCGGGGGCGAACACTCGGCGAAGCTGGCGATCGCCTTTGAGGATCGCGCGGCGGTCATGGACTCGCTCATCCTGTGCAAGTTCCTTCGAGGCGTGTTCACCGACTTTTACGCGGAGACCGCCGCAATGCTCTCCGCGGTCACCGGCTGGGACGTGTCGGGCGAGGAACTCCGCCAGACGGGCCGGCGAGTTGTCCTCGCCCGAAAGCTCGTTAATGAACGCGAAGGCTGGACCCGCGACGAGGACACCCTCCCGCCGGGCCTCCTGTCCGAGGCTCCCGACCTTGCGGGCTCGACACTCCTGTCCCGATCGCGTCTCGAGACGATGATCTCCGCCTATTACCGGGAACGCGGGTGGGACGAGCGGGGCTGTCCGGTCGAGACCCTGGATGACCTGGGACGGTGAGTCGGGCGCTTCAGACTTCAACCTGAGGGACCGCAATTTCGACGGTCGGCTCCGCCGGGACGGGAGACCTCCATCGATCCGCCAGGCTGAGGCAGGCCGGCAGGAGGATCAGGTTCCCGAGCGACGACCCCAGGGTGGCGATGCCGACCATGAGTCCGAAGTTGGAGAACGGCACGAACTCGCTGAAGCGAAGGACCGCAAATCCCGCGGCCACGGCCAGGCTCGACAGCAGCACGCCCGGACCGGTGACCGCATAGCTCGCGAACAGGCTCTCCCGAAACGGGCTGATCTTGCGTTCCTTCCGGAATTGCAGGAGGCAGTGAAAGGTGTCGTCGACCGAGAGGCCGAGCGCCACGCTCCCCACGAGCGCCGTGGCGATATCGAGTCGAATCCCCAGCCAACCCATCAACCCGAGGACCAGCGCGACGGCCATCAGCGTGGGCAGGATCGCGAGCGCCGCGAGCAGAGGACCGCGGAACGCGATCGTGAGCATGAGCAGGATCGACCCGACCGACCAGCCGATCGTGTTCCACTGGGTCGCGATCACGCCCTCGGTCGTCCGATTGAGAAGGTACGACAGGCCGGTCACGTAAGCCTCGCCACCGAACGCCTCACGAGCCCGGGTCAACGCCTGGGCGAAGGTCCCCTTCTTGGCCTCGGCCTCCTGCTGCTCGGAGACCCTGACCAGGATGCGGGACCATTTGCCCTCGGGGTCGCGGAAGCTGTTCAGGAGGGCCGATTGCGGGGTCGCAGCGATCAGCTCGAGCTTCGCGGCGATGGCGTTCCTCGCCTGGTCGGCGGGCAAGGCAAGCAGGCGGCCGTCGGGATCGAGGACGGTCGCCAGGGAGATCGTGCGGGCGACCTCGCGTTGCCCGTCGCGTTTCAGGTCGGCGAGCTTGGCGTCCAGGTCGGCGAAGGTTTTCAGGGTTTGAGGCGCGATCGGCCCGGTCTGGGGCACGACCAGCGAGATCAGGCCGATCCCGCCGAGCCGTGATTCGGTCGCGTGGTAATCCTGGACCACGCGGGCGTCGGGCGAGAAAGCGTTGATGTAATTGGATTCGTACTTGAGCCGCCCCATGCCCGTGGCCAGCGGCACGACGATCAGGACGACCGAGATCACCACCGTCGCGGGGTGCCGGACCACAAGGTGGGTCAGTCGGCTCAACCAGCTGCCCACGCGGGAGGTCGAACCATATTTTACCGGGATCTCGAGCCGGAACGGCGGGAGCATGGCGATGGGGGAGATCGTCAGCGTGAGCAGCGAGGCCACGAGCGTACAGACCGCGAGCACCGCCCCGAACTGGAAGACGGGCATGACGTTACTCGTCAACAGCGCGGCATAGCCGATCGCCCCCGTGATCGAGCACCACACGATCGGCGTGGTGACGGCCCGAAGGGTGGTCTGCGCCGCGAGCGACCGACTCCTCTCCTTGCGGGAATCGTCCCGGAAGTGGATCGCGAGGTGACTGGCCGCGGGCATGGTCAACACGATGATCTGCGCGACGAGAGGTCCCCCCGACAGGGAAAGTTTCAGGCCGAGCGTCGAGAGCACCGTCTCCGCCGCAAGCCACACGGTCCACCCCGCCAGGATGGGCATGACGGCCCACCAGAGGCTTCGCGTGGCCGAGAGCGTGACCAGACCGATCAGCAGCATCCCCACAATCGCCAGGCGCTGGCCGTCGCGCTCGATTGAGGTGAACCCGTCGGCGAGCAGCACCGGCGGCCCCACGAGGGCGGGCTTCTTGATCCCATGCTTCTGGGTGAAGGCATCGGCGACCTGACGAAGCTTCGCCACGGTGCTCTTGGCGTCGATCTCCGCCATCCCCTTCAACTGGACCACGAGGGCCGTGCTCGTCCCCTCGGCATTCACGACGGTGCCCTGGAGTAACGGGTGTGCCGTGATCTTGCCCCTGAGGGCCGCAAGCGAGGAGGCCTCGGTGGCGGCCCGGATTGCCCCCGCGATCGTGGGAGGGGCCATGCCGCCCATTCGTTGCTTGGCCGTGTTGAGGAAGCCGACCTGCATCATTCGTGGGAGCTTGACGAACGTGATGAGGAGGTCGTCGATCGTCCAGAACGTGGGCATGCGATCGAGCGATTGGACATCGACGACCGCGGGGATCGCCTTCGGGCCGAGGCTCTCCGCAAGCTCCGAAACGCGGTCGAGTCCCTCGGGGGTGAGGAGCTCGGGGTCGTCGTAGGAGACGAAGACGAGGTTGTCATTCCCAAAAAGGGCCGAGGCCTTCTTGTAGTCGAGCACCGCCGGATCATCGCTCGGGAAGAACGATTCCAGCGATTGCTCGTATCTGACATGCCTGCCCAGCAGGATCAATCCGACGAGCGTCGCCAGGACCGCGGCGAACAGGACATAACGCGCGGCGAGCAGGGTGCGGATCACGGGGCGGTCTCGATGGAGCGCGGGGCGGAACGGTCCGGCTCCTTAGGTTGTAGGGATCGGGCGGCGGATTGTCGAGACCGGCCGCGAGGTCTTATTCCAGATAGCCCAGGTCCGCCAGCCTCTGCTCGATGATCGCCTGATCCTCGGCGGAGTACTCGAACGCGTCGGACGTATGCGGCGGAGGGACCGTGACTGTGGCGCTATCCAGTCGTGTGGTCGTCCCCACGCACGAGAGCGGCACGCCCTCGACATGTCCCGGAATCGGCTGGCCGAGCAGGGCCAGAATGGTGGGGGTGATGTCGCGCAGATCGGCCTGAAGTGTCCGTCCCGGGGAGATCCCCGCGCTGCACAGGGCGACCACGCCTTCGGGACGGTGGGTACCCGGGAGGTTCGCATCGGGCTCAACCCAGGTTCGGCCGGGGCCGAGCTTGGTGCGTACCCAGTAGGACTCGTCGGGAAGGGCGATCACATCGGGATAGCCCTCGGCGGCGGGGTCGATGTTGTAGGTCTCGGCTGTCGGGATGATCTTCGGGAAGAGCGGCTTGCCGGTCTCGGGGTGGCGCGCCGAGGACAGGGCGTCCATCGTGCCGGCTCGCGCGTCGTCGATCTGACGAGAGGTCACGAGCGGTCCGCCGGCGTGCCGCGAGGCGGTATTGAGGTAAACCATCGCCGCCGTATCCTGATGCGGGGCAAAGGCCAGGGTCCGTTTCCAGTCGAACGGATACTGCGCGGCGACCGACTGGTCGAACGACGAGGTTCGCGCCGTCCGGTCCGACCGCTTCTCGTTCCAGAGCTTCACCCGCTCGGCGACCTTCCCCACCCCCTGCGCGAGCTTGCCAAGGCTCCCCGGGAGCCTCGCCATGCCCGCGTCGATCAGGATCCGGTTGGCGTGGATGCGTCCGAGGCAGGGGCCGAACCCGTGATCGCTGCACACGAGGATCGTCGCCCCTCGGCGGTCGGCGAGCTCAATGAGGAGCCCGATCGCGCGGTCGAGGCCCTGCATGACCTCGCCCGCGGCGGCGTTCCACTTCGGCTCGTCGATCCCGGTCTCGTCCACGTTCAGATAGCGCCAGGCCCGATGCTGGAAGGGGTCCAGGTTCTGGAACTGGACCATCAGGGCCGACCAGTCGGGCACGAACTCGTCGGCCAGGAGCCCACCCTTGGCGCGGCCGAGGAAGCTCTCCGCCGTCAGCCGGGCGTTCTTCGAGAGTTCCTCGAGCGACGTCGGGGCGTTCTTCCAGAAATAGCGGAGGGAGTAGTCGGGGACTCGCGACTTCATGAGCGCCCCGAACTCGGCGTTGCCGGACAGGGCCGCATCGATGTGGGGCGCATCCATTCCCGACACGCAGACCCCGCGAACATTCCGGGGCGGATAGTTGCCCGGCAGGTTCAGCACGGCCACCGACCGCCCGGCGTCGGAGAGCATGTTCCATACGCTCGGCACCTTCGCTCGGCCCGAGTGGTTGACCTTCATCTGGCCGCTGGGGGCATCGTAATAGCGATGGTCGAACACGCCGTGACGCGCCGGGTCGCAGCCCGTCATCATCGTGGTCCATGCCGCCGTGGTCACCGGGGGGATCGTTGAGCGGAGCGTCCCGCTTGCCGACCTCGCCAGGAGGGCGTCCAAATTGGGCATGAGCCCGCGCGATCTCATGGGGTCGAGCACGGTCCACGTCGCGCCGTCGAGTCCCAGAATCAAGAGCCGGTCGGTCGTGGCCATGAGGTCGCTTCCTTAGCCCACCGGGGCGAACGCCGAGGAGGAGATGCCAACGGGGGCCTGAACCTTGTTCGGAACATCGACGGTGAAGTCCACCTGGTAATAGCCCGAGACCAGATTTCGCTCCCCCTTCGAGCGGTAGATCTGCGAGAGGGCGCGACGAATCTTGCGACGGATCGGGACCGCCGAGCGCGTCCTGCCGAGCCAGGCCCGGTAGCTCTGGATGAGATGCTCGGTCCTCGCGACCACGTCGGACGGAACCGGGGACTTGATGGCGAGCGACATGACCGTATGGGGCGATGTGGGATGTCCCTGGGAGCCGACAACCCTCGCCCCGTACGGGCTGAGCAGCCTCCGCAGGCAGCTCGGCGAGATCCGCCAGTAGTCGTCGGGGTAGCTGTGGATCGGGAAGTAGAAGGGGCTCGTGAGCACGAACACCCCGCCCGGCTTCAGGATCCGGAAGACCTCGTCGAAGGCACGACGGACCTCGAACACGTGCTCGAAGGTCTCCAGGCAGAGGACGGTCCCCGCCGATCGGTCGGGCAGGGAGATCGCGGTCACGTCCTCGATCCGGTCCACGCCGGGACCCTCGCGGAAGTCGCAACCCACGAACGGCCTTCCGTGGAAGAGCCCGCGCAGGTCCGCAATCGACTCCTGTCCGTCAACCTGATAAGAGCCGAACTCGTAGATCGGGCCGGGACAGTCGAATGTCTCGGCCACGAGACGGCAGAAGGCCTTGTTGTGATCGCGCATCGCCTCGAAGCTCCTCCATGAGCGGGGTCGAGCACGTGGTGCAATGAGGGGACGCCCGGTAGCCATCCCGGTGGTCATCGACTTTAGCGCAATCTTCGCAGACGGTCAAGCCGAACCGGACGGCTCGATCGGACGAGAACTCGCCCGCTCAGCGACCGATCACGGCCAGTCCCGGGACGTCGATATGCTCGCGGGATGTCCAGGCCTTCCCATCTCGCTCCACGCGATGATAAAGCGTGTCTCGCTCGACGGGCACGCGACCGGCTTCGGCGATGAGGCGACGGATCTCGTTCACGCTCACCTCTTGCGGGGTCTCGGCGCCGGCCTCGTGGTAGATGGTCTCGTGAACGACGGTCCCGTCGATGTCATCGGCCCCGAACGAGAGCGCGACCTGAGCCGTCTTGATCCCGAGCATGACCCAGTAGGCCTTGATGTGCGGGAAGTTGTCGAGCATGAGCCGGCTGATGGCCATGGTCTTCAAGTCCATCACGCCCGAGGGCTTGGGGATCTCGTCCATCCGCGAGTTGTCGGGATGGAAGGCCAGAGGAATGAACGTCTGGAACCCGCCGGTCTCGTCCTGCAATTCTCGCAGGCGGATCATGTGGTCGATGCGGTGCTTGGCCTTCTCGACATGGCCGTAGAGCATCGTGGCGTTGGAATGCAGGCCGAGCTGGTGGGCGGTGCGGTGGGCGTCGAACCATTGCTCGGTCGTGGCCTTGGCGCCGCAGATCTCGTCGCGAACCTCGGGGTGGAAGATCTCGGCACCGCCCCCGGGAAGGCTGCCCAGCCCGGCGTCGATCAGGGCCTGGAGGACCTCGCTCGTGGAGAGCCTGGCGATCTTCTTGAACCACTCGATCTCGACACCGGTGTAGGCCTTCACGTGGATCTCGGGCGCGGCGTCCTTCACCCACTTGACCACGTCCACGTAGTACTGGAACGGCAACTTGTGGTGGAGCCCGCCCACGATGTGCAGCTCGGTCGCCCCGCGACCCGACGCCTGGCGGGCCCGTTCCTTGATCTGGGCCTCGTCCATCGTGTAGGCGCGTTCGTCGTTCAGGTCGGCCCGGAAGGCGCAGAAGTCGCACTTGTACACGCACACGTTGGTCGGATTGATGTGCGTGTTGACGTTGTAGTAGCCGAAATTGCCGTTCAAACGCTCGCGGACCATGTTGGCCATCGAGCCCAGCGTGAACAGGTCGGTGGATGCTTCC
>JANOBY010000391.1:0-3886 GCA_031411935.1 Planctomycetales bacterium
CATGGAGGCCGAGCGCATGACCTGGCCCAACTGGCATGATGGCGAGGAGGGGAACGGCCCCATCGTGGAACGCTATCACGTCCGCAGCTATCCCTCGATCTTCATCATCGACGCCGAGGGCAAGATCCGGAACACGCACGCACGAGGCAAGATGATTGACGAGCTTGTGGAGAAACTGGTGGCGGAAACGGAAGCCAATCAGGCCGCGAAATGAGCGCGTAAAAATGCCGACCGCGCGATCACCGTGATCGCCGCGGTCGGCCGTTTACAGCATTTTGAGCACGCGGTCCGCGAGCCCCTTCTCTCCGAGCATGATGCTGAGCTGGCCGCTGGTGGCGATCTTCTCGAGGATTTCCAGCTCGCGCATCCTCATGAGCGTGGGGTTGTCGGCGAGGAGCTTGGCCGTGTTGGCCTGGCTTCGCAGGGCGGCGGTCTCTTCGCGGCGGGTGATCAGGTTGGCCTCGGCGACCTTGCGGGCCTCGGTCACCTTGTTCATGAGGTCCTTCATGTCGCCGGGCAGGATCAGGTCCTTGATCCCCAGGCCGATGACCTCAAGGCCGAGCTCCGCGGCGCGGGGGACGAGCAGCGAGGCCGCCTCGCTCGCCACCGATTCCTTGTCGGCGAGCAGCACGTCGAATTCTCGCCCTCCCACCACGTTGCGGAGCGCGAGCTGGGCCTCGCGGTAGAGGGCCGCCTTGGAGTCGTCGCACCCGCAGATGGACTTCTTGGGGTCGTCCACGCGATAGGTGGCCAGGGCGTTCAGGCGGATCGTGACCTTGTCGGCCGTCATGACCTCCTGGCCGGAGATGTCGATCGTGGCCTCACGCAGGTCCACGTCCACCACGCGCACGTCGGCGGCACCTCGCCAGAAGGCCCAGGGGCCGGGGTCGAGCGTGGCGGTGTACCGGCCGTCGAGGAAGAGGATCCCCACGCATCCGCGACCGACCGCGCCGGCCTGGAGCTGCGCATCGGCCGAGGAATTCTTGACGATCGCCTTGAAGTCCTCGTGCTCGAACCGGGGCGTGCGGGCGTTCACGACCTCCACGCGCACGTCGCGCAGGCCTTCCCAATACGCGAACTGGCCGGGGCCGAGGATCCGCAGGAACCGACGGTCCACCCACACGAGCGCTCGCTGGTCGTCGGTCAGGTCGATCATCCGGGCGTGGCCCTTGAGCAGCCCGCTCTTGAAGATCAGGTCGAGCTTCTCGTGCAGGAGGAACGGGGCCCGCCGGGACGCGACCTCCACGGTGTGCTTGCCGAAGGGGTCGAAGATCCAGTGGCGGCCGGGCTCGAGCAGCCCGAGGAACTCGCCGTCGCGGAAGTGGAGCCCGATCTCGAAGCTGCGAATCAGAAGACGCTTGAGGAAGAACATGAAAACCACCTCCGGGCTCGCGGACCGCGTCCGGCGAGCGAAACTAGGGGTCGGGCATGGTGGTAAGACGGACAAAAAAGGAATAAAAGCCCTCGGGGGACGACACCTCGGGAGGGTCACGGTTTGAGTCGCGGAGCCCGCTTGAGCCGCGACGATCGTGGAATTTGATGCCGTGAAGGTGGGAATCGGTCGAACCGAATTCCGGCTGTCGACAGCACCTCGTTCCACGATCGATCGCGGCGGAATCTGCGTGCTACAGGGCGACCGTTCTCCGCTGCCTTCGTCCGGCAGACCGATCCTGGGATGCGTTCCCCTCGGGCGACATGGTGAAACGTTTTGCAACGTCCCGGTGGCAACTCGGTTCCTTAAACCGACGCCTGCGTGTGGACGGGATTCGAACCCGCTACAGCCAGGGTTAAGCCTGGTGCTCTACCGATGAGCTACCACAATGGGCTCGCCACGGTTTTCAGCCCCTTCACGGAACACAGACCGCCCAACGTCAGGGACGGAGCGGCCGCGCCGCGGGCCCGACGAACCCACCGCTTGCTTGCAAAGAGACGCCGGTGGGAGTCGAACCCACTTCAGACCGGTTTGCAGCCGGTCGCCTGGCCGTCTGGCTCCAGCGTCGTTCGGATCAAAACAGGAAGGCATGTCCTCGCCAGGAATCGAACCTGGTCCTCGACCTTCGCAGGGTCGTGTGCCATCCGCCACACCCCGAGGACAATGAAAAGGGCATCCCCCGCCCGGGAGTCGAACCCGGTCCTGCGGTTTCGAAGACCGCCGCGCCATCCGTCACGCCCGCGGGGAGGATACGTTTCACGCAGAGACGCAGAGATGAGAGTTCATGTTTCTTCTCGACCTCTGCGTGGACCTCATCCATCAGGCCATGGCCTTGACGGGCTCGGGCTTGAGGAACCGTGACCAGCTCTCGATGCGGGCCCCTCGGGCGGCGTCCAGGGGCTTCCAGTCGGGCCTCTCGGGCGTACGCCTGAGGGGCATCCCGGCCTGCTCGGGCGTTCGGTCGGCCTTGAAGGCGTTGCAGGGGACGCAGGCGGACACGCAATTGGTCCAGGTCGATTTGCCGCCCTGCGATCGCGGGATCACGTGGTCCACGGTGATCGCCTCCCAGCCGGGCTGGTCGCCGCAATACTGGCAGGTGAGGTGATCCCGCCTGGCCACGTTGCGTCGGCTGAAGGTCACGGCGTTGGAGGGCAGGCGATCATATCGGGCGAGCGCCACGACCTCGGGCACGCGGATTTTGGCGTGGGCCGAGCGGATGCACGGGGCTCCCGGTTCCACGCCGAGCCGCGACCAGTCGTCCCAGTTGAAGAGCCCGAAATGCTCGGGGTCGACCACGCGGGCCACGTCGTTCCAGAGCATCACGAGCGACCGCAGGACGGTCGTCACGTGGATCGGTTGCCAGTTCCGGTTGAGGACGAGCGTCGGTTGCTCAAGCACGTTCCTGTTCATGATAGAATCCCTGAGAGTTTCCCCCAGTGTGTCTGACCGGGTTCGAACCGGCGCCGCCTGCCTCACAAGCAGGAGTGCTGCCCTTACACCACAGACACAGCGGAAGGGGCGGGGGTCGAACCCGCAAGGCTTCGAAACGAAGCTCGCCCGCATTCCAAACGGGTCCCGTCGCCAGGTCGGGTGGCCCTTCCGTTGTGGATCCTTCACGATCCGCAGATGTCGCCGAGGAGCGCAGATGAGAGGAGATCGGGATTTTTCCTCTGTGTTCGTCCGCGGATCGTGGTTTGCCCCAAGGCAAGGCGGAAGGCGAGGGATTCGAACCCTCATGCCCCATGAGGGGCGCACTGGTTAGCAACCAGGCCCGGCCAACCGTATCCGGATGCCTTCCATCTCAATGCAATGCAGTGGACAGCCGGGGAGTCGAACCCCGATTTCCCCGTTGCAAGCGGGGTGTCGTCCCGTTGGACCAGCCGCCCCTTTCGTGAGACTCATCCCGGAGGGAATCGAACCCCCATCGCCCGGATGTAAGCCGGGAGCCCTTCCACTGGACCACGGGACGTCTTGCGAGAGAGTCGCACGGGTGGGAGTCGAACCCACAGAAACACCTGGCTCTCGACCAGGCCGCTATGCCAGTTCGCGTACCGTGCGGACAACCGACGAGGAGAGTTCCAGGCCCCGGTATCGAGCCGGGCGGGCCGACCTTATGAGGGTCAACTGGGCGCCTGCCACGCCTGGAAATCATGGGTGGTGAAGGAGTCGAACCTTCCGCCGTCCGCCTCACATGTTCATGGCAACGGATTTACAGTCCGCCGTGAGGAGCACCACCCGACGATCACTCTCATGGCACGCGAGGGATTCGAACCCCCATCCGCGGAGTCTTGAGCTCCGCCGCTCTGCCTCTTGGCGTAGCATGCCGATCGATCTTATGATCAGCGCCCCCGGGGGGATTCGAACCCCCGATCTCCTCGCTGACAACGAGGCGAGCACTCCGGGCTGCTCCGCGAGGGCGTTCTGCGTGGGAGAATGGCTCAGGTGGGATTCGAA
>JANOBY010000392.1:0-9246 GCA_031411935.1 Planctomycetales bacterium
TCCCCAAGCAGATGCGCGGCCAGTGCAAGGACGTCGACCGCCCCTCGGCCGCGCTCATCGCCGACCTGAAGCGTCGTGGCCTGCTCGACGACACCCTGGTCATCTGGGGCGGCGAGTTCGGCCGCACGATCTACTCCCAGGGCGGGGTGTCCAAGGACAACTACGGGCGCGACCACCATCCCCGGTGCTTCACCATGTGGATGGCCGGCGGCGGCTCGAAGCCGGGCTCGGTCTATGGCGAGACGGACGATTTTTCGTATAACATCGTCAAGGATCCCGTCCACATCCACGACTTCCACGCCACGGTCCTCCACTTGCTTGGTTTCGACCACGAGCGGTTCACCTACAAGTTCCAGGGCCTCGACCAGAAGCTCACCGGCGTGGAGAAGGCCAGCGTGATCAAGGCACTCCTCGCATGACCGAACCGCGATGCGGCTGACCCGCGTTGACCTGCGAATCGTCCGCCTCCCGCTGATCCTTCCGTTCGAGACCAGCTCGAGCGTGAAGGACAGCATCCAGCACATCCTGGTCAGGGTCGAGGATGACCACGGGGGCGAGGGCTGGGGCGAATGCGCCAGCCCCGCCGACCCTTACTACTGCCCCGAGACCACCGGGACCTGCTGGCACATCCTTCGTGACTTTCTCGTGCCGTCGGTGCTCGGCAAGCCGTGGGAAACGATCGACGACCTCGTCCGACACTTCGGGCCGATCAAGGGCAATGGCTTCGCCCGCGCCGGGGTCGAAATGGCCTGCTGGGATTTGCTGGCTCGCAGCCAGGACCGATCCCTTGCCACGATGCTGGGCGGGACCCGAACCGAGATCCTCTCGGGTGTGAGCCTGGGCATCGAGCGTGACATGGGCCGCCTGTTCGACCGGATCGACCAGTACGTGGACGAGGGCTACCGCCGCATCAAGCTCAAGATCAAGCCGGGCCATGATGTGGACGTGGTCCGGCAGGTCCGAGACCGCTACCCGGACTTGCCCCTCCAGGTCGATGCGAACTCGGCCTACACGCTCGCCGAGATCGACCATCTCAAGCAACTCGACGACTTCGGCCTGCTCCTGATCGAGCAACCTCTCGAACACGACGACATCATCGACCACGCGCGGTTGCAGGCGGTGATGACGACCCCCATCTGCCTGGACGAGAGCATCCACTCGGCCGCCGACGCCCGCAAGGCGCTCGACCTGGGCGCCTGCCGCGCGATCAACATCAAGGTCAGCCGCGTGGGCGGGCTCCTCCAGGCGAAGAAGATCCACGACCTTTGCCATGAGCGGGGCGTGCCCGTCTGGTGCGGCGGGATGCACGAGTTCGGCATCGGCCGCGCGGCGAATGTGGCCATCGCGAGCCTGCCGGGGTTCACCCTGCCGGGCGACGTGTCGGGCTCCGACAAGTACTACGCGGCCGACCTCGTCGAGCCGCCGGTCCTCGCTCATGGGGGGGCCGTCGCGGTCCCCACCGGGCCGGGCCTCGGCCACTCACCGAACCTTGAGCCAATCCGAAAGGCGACCATCCGGATGTCGAGCACTCATGCCCGCGGCCACGCACCTAACGTCACGAACCCGCCGGCGCCCGAGCCGGACCTGAGCGAGATCGCCCGGACGATCCAGGAGACCGCCTTCGGCTGGTTCGAGAAGAACCGCGAGAGTGCCCTGACGCTCCTGGCCGACCTGATCCGTCACGAGACGCCCACTCGCGACAAGGCCGCGTGCGACCTGTTCGCCGAGTGGATGGTCGAGATCTTCGGGGCCCCCATCACGTCATCCTGCGAGATCGTGCCCAATGCGCTGGGCGGGAACCACGTGAGGATGCAGGTCGCTCCGGCCGCTCGCGAGGACCACACCGACGGGCCGCTGAGGCCGGGCCTGATCCTGGCGCATTACGACACGGTCTGGCCGCTGAAGACCATCGCCGCACGTCCGTTCCGGATCGACGGCCCGATCGCCCATGGGCCGGGCCTCTACGACATGAAGGCGAGCCTGCTCATCCTCCAGATGGCCCTGGTCACGCTGTTCCACTCCGCCCCGCCCCGCCGCGCGATCAACATCCTGATCACCTCCGACGAGGAGACCGGCAGCCACACCTCGCGAGATTTGATCGAGGAGATGGCCCGGGGCTCCGAGTATGTCCTCGTGCTCGAACCTCCTCTGGCGAACGGGGCGTTGAAGACCGCCCGCAAGGGCGTGGGGGATTTCCTCATCGAGGTCACGGGCAAGGCCGCGCACGCGGGAGTGGAGCCGGAAAAGGGGGCGAACGCGATCGTCGAGCTCGCCCTCCAGATCGCCGAGATCCAGTCGTGGAACGATCCCGCGAAGGGCACGACCCTGAACGTGGGGACGATCCACGGCGGGACCACCTCGAACGTGGTGCCCGAGCACGCCTCGTGCCACGTCGATGTCCGCGCCACGACCCTGGACGAGGCCGCCGCGATCGCCTCGCGGATCTCGTCCTTGGCATCCAAGAATCCCAATACGACACTGCGGGTCTCCGGAGGCTTCAACCGGCCACCGATGGAGCGGACCCCCGGCGTCGTTTCGCTGTTCGAGAGGACGCGCGAGGTGGGACGGGCCCTCGGGATGGACCTGACCGAAGGATCGACCGGGGGGGGCTCCGACGGCAACTTCACCGCGGCCCTGGGCATTCCCACCCTCGACGGTCTGGGGGCGCAGGGCGGTGGGGCTCACGCCGAGACCGAGCACATCGTGCTGGATTCGCTCGCGCCCAAGGCGGCCCTCCTCGCGGCGTTGTTGGCAACGTTATGATGAGAACCGCCTCGCCCCCTGATTGGCCCGGGGAGCCTCCTCCATGCAGGACGTGACCATCCGCCGCGCCGAGACGCCCGCCGAGTACCGGGCGTGCCAGGAGGCCCAGCGGAAGGCCTGGGGCCTGCGCGACGCATCGTACCTCGTGCCGGTGGCCACCATGGTCGGGGCCCAGCACCACGGTGGGCTCGTCCTGGGCGCATTCCTGCCCGACGGCCAGGCCGTAGGGGTGTCGTTCGCCTTCCTGGGCAAGGTCGAGGATCGTCTCTGCCTCTATTCGCAGTTGACCGGCGTGGTACCCGGATACCAGTCGCTCGGCCTGGGGCGTCGGCTCAAGTATGCCCAGCGCGACTTCTGCCGCGAGCAGGGGCTTGACCTCATGGCCTGGGCCTTCGACCCGTGCCAGCCCGGCAACGCCCGATTCAACCTCATGAAGCTGGGGGCGTCGGCCACCCGGTTCGTGCCCAACATGTACGGCCCGAGGACCGATGACCTGAACCTGGGCCTGCCCACCGATCGGCTGATCGCCGAGTGGGGCATCGACGACGAGCCCCGCCCTTCGCTCGCCGAGGCGGACGTCCAGGGGCTCGAAAAGGTGATCGCCACGCCCCCCGTCGGGTTGCCCTTCTGCCGGCCTTGCGATGGACCCCGGTTGCTTCTAGAGATTCCCCACGGGATCGTCAACCTGAGCGCTGACAAGCCCCACCTTCTCGCGGCGTGGCGTGCGGCCATGTCCGAAGCCTTCAGCGGATGCTTCTCGCGGGGCTACCGCGCCACAGGCTTTGTCCAGGTGCATGAGGACGAGAGGGAACGCACGCGGGCCTTCTACTTGATGGAGAAGGGGACGTGATGCGCCCCCTACCCCGTAAAGTTCTCGCCCCGCGAATCAGGCGAGGATCTCATTGACCACGCGTCCGCTCACGTCGGTCAGGCGGAAGTCGCGGCCCTGGAACCGGTAGACCAGGCGCTTGTGATCGACGCCGAGCTGGTTCAGCAGCGTGGCGTGGAGGTCGTGCACGTGCACGATGTCCTCGACCGCAGCGTAACCAAAGTCGTCGGTTTTGCCGTACGACGTGCCGCCCTTGATGCCTCCGCCGGCGAGCCACATCGAGAAGCCCTTGATGTGGTGGTCGCGGCCGTTGCCCTGGGCCATGGGCGTGCGGCCGAACTCGCCGCCCCAGACGATCAGGGTCTCGTCCAGCATGCCCCTCTGCTTGAGGTCGGTGATCAGCGCGGCCGACGCCCGATCGACCTCCTCGGCCTTGAGCTTGATGTCGTTCTTGATCCCGCCGTGGTGGTCCCAGTCGCGGTGATAGAGCTGGATGAACCGCACCCCGCGCTCGGCCAGCCTGCGGGCGAGAAGGCAGTTGGCGGCAAACGAGCCGTCGGCGCCGGGCGTCCCGTACATGTCGAGTGTGGCCTTCGTCTCTCCCGAGAGGTCCATCAGGCCGGGGACGCTGGCCTGCATGCGGAACGCCATCTCGTACTGGGCGATTCGGGTGGCGACTTCGGGGTCGTCCTCGGCCATGGGCCCCATGGCGTTCAGGGTATTGATCGACCGGATGACCTCGCCCTGACGCTCGCGGGTCACGCCAGGGGGGCTCGTGAGATACAGGACCGGGTCCCCCTTGCCGCGCAGCTGGACGCCCTGGAACTGGCTGGGCAGGAACCCGCTGTGCCATTGTCGCGACGCGATCGGCTGGTTCTGCCCGCCTCGCCCGGTCGACGTGAGCACGACGAATCCGGGCAGGTCCTCGCTCTCGCTTCCGAGCCCATAGGTGACCCACGAGCCCATGCTGGGCCGGCCCGAGACGGTCGAGCCGGTGTTCATGAACGTGTGGGCGGGATCGTGGTTGATGGCCTCGGTCACCAGCGAGCGGACGATGCAGATCTCGTCGCTGACCGCGCCCAGGTGGGGGAACAGCGAGCAGAGTTCCTGCCCCGACTTGCCGAACTTCTGGAACGTATGCTGCGGGCCCAGGCACTTGAGCTGCTGGCCCTGGAGCTGCGCGATCGGCTGCCCCTTCGTGAACGACTCGGGCATGGGCTGCCCGTCGCGCTTCAGCAGCTCGGGCTTGAAGTCGAGCGTCTCCAGGTGCGAGGGGCCGCCCGCCATGCTCAGGAAGATCACCCGCTTGGCCCGGGGCGTCCGGTGCAACGGATGGACGACCCCGGCCCACTTTCCGGACGACGCGTCCGCACCGGCCCTGGTCAATTGGGGGTTCAGGAGGGAGGCCAGGGCCATGGATCCCACGCCCCGCGCGGCCTGGCCCAGGAAGGCCCGGCGCTGGATCTGCAGGTGATCTCGGTCGTTCGCCATGGGGGTCACCAATCGGGAGAGTTTAGGGGCGAGTGATCGATTCGTGGAGGTTCAGAATGGTCCGGGCGACCGAGGTCCACGCGGCAAGCTCGTCGATCCCCACGCCCGAGGTCACAGACCGCTGGCCCACGCCCAGGAAGCTCTTCGCGGATTCCTGATCCTGGCGGAACTCCCCGAGGTGCTTCTCGTAGAGGGCTCCCACCACGCGGGCCTCGTCGGCCGAAGGCCTTCGCGAGAGGACGACATCGAACGCCCATGCCATCTTGCTCGGCATGTCGGGGCCCCCCTCGGCCACGATCCGCTCGGCCAGGGCGCGCGAGGCCTCGACGTACGACGGGTCGTTCAGCAGCGCGAGGGCCTGCTGGGGGATGTTCGACCGCGATCGTTCGGCCGTGCATTCCTCTCGGCTGGGGGCGTCGAACGACATGAGGCTGGGGTGCGGGAACGTCCTCTGCCAGAAAGTGTAGAGGCCTCGGCGATATTGCGACTCGCCGCGATCGGCCTCCCACGTCCGCACCGGGAAGTTCAGCGCGTCCCAGTACCCCTCGGGCTGATAGGGTTTCACGCTCGGCCCGCCGACCTTCTCAACGAGGAGCCCGGAGACGGCAAGGGCATTGTCGCGGACCATCTCGGCATCCAGGCGAAATCGCGCCTGACGAGCAATCAGGCGGTTATACGGATCGCGCTCGGCCATGTCTCGCGAGATCCGCGAGGCCTGCTTGTAGGCGTTCGAGGTCACCATCAGGCGGATCATGTGCCGCGAGTCCCAGCCCGAATCCATGAATTCCACGGCCAGCCAGTCGAGCAGGTGCGGGTGCGTGGGCCACTCGCCCTGGCTGCCGAGGTCGTCGAGGATCTTCGACAACCCCTGGCCGAAGCAAAGCTTCCAGAGCCGGTTCACGTAGACCCTTGCGGTCAAGGGGTTATCGCGAGACGTGACCCACGAGGCCAGATCGAGGCGATTCAGGGGGCGGGACTCGCTCTCGGACGAGGCGAGGAAGCTCGGCAATCCCGGCTGGACCACCTCGCCCGAGTCGTCCATCCAGTTGCCCCGGGCCAGGATTCGCGTCACGCGGGGCGTGGCCGATCGCGAGATCAGGGTCGTCGGTTGCGATCGGAGGAGGTCGGCCTTGATGGCCTCGAGGACCGCGACCTGCCCCGCATCGCCCCCGCCGGCCTTGCACCTCGCGATCTCGGCATCGAGGTCCGCGACGCTCTGCGCCGCGGGGCCCGTGGGCACGGGCATGCCTCGCTCGCGGGCCCCGATGCTGGCCTCGTCAATGTCGGCGAAGAAGGCGGCGAAGCGGTAGAAATCCTTCGAGCGGAACGGGTCATACTTGTGGTCATGACACTCCGCGCACCCCACGGTCGAGCCCAGCCACACGGTTGAGGCGTTGCGAACGCGATCAGATGCATACTTGGCGATGTACTCCTTGGCCTGGGCGCCCCCCTCCTCGGTCGTCTGGAGAAGGCGGTTGTAGCCCGAACCGACCCGCGTGCGGGTGTCGGCATCGGGCAGGAGGTCGCCTGCAATCTGCTCGGCGGTGAATCGGTCGAACGGGAGGTTCCGGGTGAAGGCGTCGATCACGTAGTCGCGATACGGCCAGATGTTGCGGGGGTTGTCGCTGTGGTAGCCCGCCGTGTCGGCGAACCGCACGAGGTCCAGCCACCAGGCGGCCATACGCTCGCCGTGACGGGGGCTGCCGAGCAGGCGATCCACGAGCCGGTCGTAGGCGTCGGGCCGAGGATCCGCCTCGAACGCGTGGAGCTCGGCGGGGGTCGGCGGGAGGCCGGTCAGGTCGAAGCTCAGGCGACGAATCAGGACGTTGCGAGGGGCCTCGGGCGAGGGTTTGACACCGGCCTCGTTCCATCGCTCGGACAGGAACGCGTCGATCGGATTCCCGGCCTTGCCCCCGAGGGCAATCTCGGGCCGCACGGGCTTGATGTACGACCAGTGCCCCTTCCACTCGGCCCCCTGATCGATCCAGAGGCGGATCGTCTGGACCTGGGCCGGAGTGAGTGCCTTGCCCTTGCCGGGCGGAGGCATCTGCAGTTCCGCGTCGTCGGAGTGGATCCGGTCGAAGAGTTCGCTCTCCTCCGGATGCCCCGGAACGACCACGGGTTTGGCCCCCTGGGGACGGTCGCCGAGGAGCCCGTCGCGCGAGTCGAGCCGGAGGCCGGCCTTGCGTTGATTCTTGTCGAACCCGTGGCAGGTAAAGCAACTCTCCGAAAGGATCGGCCGGATCTCCCGGTTGAAGTCGATCGAGCGCGCGGCGGGCGTCTCATCGGCCTTGGTCTTCATCAAGGGCATAGCGATCAGGACAAGCACCCCAAGGTACTCGCGACGAAGAATCTTCATGAAGACTCGGCTCCCTTTCCAGGCTTCCGATCGCGAGGCAACCCGATGGCGGGGCGACCTTTGAATGATTGTTGGATTATACCGCGACCGCAGTGGCCCGATCCACCGTGAACTGGGTTCCGGGATCGGGCGAGCTTTGATCTGCGGAAGTGTCTCGGGGGCGATGACCCGTCCGGGCCGTATCGGTCGTCGCGGGTGATCCAGAAATTTTGCAACCTGATTACGTTCTGAGGACATTACTCTTGGGACGGCAGACGATCACCAGGGGTCGAGGGGTGAAAGCGTGGCAATCGGCAAGAACAGGACGTTCCTCCGGCAGTTCCAGACTCTCTTCAACCTGGGTGCGATCCAGAATCTGAGCGATGGGCAATTGCTCGAGCGATTCGCGGCTGGCGGCGAGCGGGCGGAGCTGGCGTTCGCGGCGCTGGTCGAGAGGCACGCTGCGCTCGTGCTACGCGTGTGCCAGGCCAGGCTCGGGGATTCGCACGAGGCCCAGGACGCATTCCAGGCGACCTTCCTGGTCTTGATGAAGAAGGCCCGTTCGCTGTGGGTCCGCGACTCGATCGGCCCGTGGCTGCACCAGGTCGCCTTCCGCACGGCGTCTCACGCCAGGGCCGCCGCGTACCGTCGCCACCGTCTGCACCGGGAGGCCGCTGTCAGCGAGGTCTACGAACCGTCCGTCTGCTCGGGATGGGAGTGGAGCTTGCACGCGGAGATCGCCCGCCTTCCCGAACGCTATCGCCAAACGATCGTGCTCTGCGACCTCCAGGGCTACTCGTGCGAGGAGGCCGCCAGGCGGATGGGACGCCCGGTCGGGACGGTCAAGTCGTGGAGATCGCGAGGGAGGGAGCGACTGCGCAGGCGGCTATCCCGCCTCGGGATGACACCCTCGGTCATGCTGATCGGTGAAGTCCCGCGATTCACAGCCCCGCCGCAGGGGACGATTCAAGCAGTGGTGAGATTAGTGACGGAAGGAGTCACGTCCGGCGTGGTCCCTGCGAGCGTAACAAGGCTTATGAAAGGAGCCCGTGAAACTGTGATCCTTGGCAATCTGCGGATAACTGTGATCGGGCTTCTGGCAGCTTCCTCAGTCGCCGCCGGGCTCGGGGCGCTGACCACGATCGGGTCGCGGGACGATACGCCTCAAGCGCCACGGCCCATGGCGACCGCTCAGACCGGTGAGTCGACCGCGATCACAAAGATGGAAGAGTTGCTCGAACAGTGGGCGGCCAAAAGCAAATTGGTCGAGAATTGCGATGTCAAGTTCACACGGCAAGACTCGGATCCTGTATTCAATGAGAAGAAGCTTTTCGAAGGGCGGGCGATCCGGCGCGGGGAGGAGTTTGGGTATCTGGATGTCTTTGAGGTGATCGAAGGCAAACCCAAAACGTTTGAAGAACGGATTGTGTACGACGAAAACAACATTTATCAATTCCGCGGCGCGACCGAAACGGTCTTCATCTTTCCCCTGCCGAGATTTCAGCAATTCAAGTCGGCAAACCCTCTTCATTTCCCTTTTCTTCTCGACATGACAGTTGAGGCGGCCAAGGATCGCTACCGCTTCACCTTTCTTCGGGAAGATGAAACCTCGTACCTCATCCAGATCATGCCTCTTCTGGCCATCGACCGCGAGGAATTCAGGCAAGCGTCGGTGCAGTTGAGCAAGGACAAGCTCATGCCTGTCGCCATAAAGCTTTGGTCGTCTCAGAACAAATCAATGAAGCTGTTTACGTTCACGCCGTCGAGTACCATCGTTAATCATCCGATTCCGCCCGCCTGGTTCGATGGGGCCGGCATGGCAAAG
>JANOBY010000393.1:0-15560 GCA_031411935.1 Planctomycetales bacterium
TGGGCTACGCGACCGACACCCGGCTCGACCTCTATCACTACTACGACGCCGCGCAAGCCTACGGCACCTCGCGGGCGTTCCTGTACGAGGACGGCAAGCTGTCGGACCTGAACGAGTTCTTGCCCCTGGACAGCGGCTGGATCCTGGAGACCGCGATCGGCATCAACGACGCGGGGCAGATCACCGGCCAGGGGCTGTATCGCGGCGAGGAGCGGGGGTATTTCTTCGAGCTGGGGTCGCGCGAGGTCCAGCCCTCGCCCGTGCCCGAGCCGACCACGCTGGCCCTCTTCGGAACGGTCGCCGTCGGGGTCCTCGCCCGGCGCCGCAGGCGGCCCGGAGGGAAGTGCCAGGGGTTCCTCCGATGACCCCTTGCCGATAGGGAGCTCGGGTCGAGCGTAGCAGTGATGCCAAGATCCCGTGAGGTAGGCGTCCCTGCCTGCTCAAATCGATTTCTGTCTGCGTAGGCAGGCAGGGACGCCTTCCTCACGGGATACCACTCCAACGCCCATCGTCCTGACGCATCACGTCACGGCGAGACGACCCGAGTCTTGCGATTGACCGTGCCCGTGACCTTGGGCTCCTCTCCGCCTTCGAGCGGGTCGCCCACGGAGATCGCGTCGAGCCTGGCGGTCGCTCGTTCTGCGTATTCGGGCGAGAGCTCGAAGCCCAGGTATCGGCGGTTGAGCTTCCTGGCCACGGCGAGCGTGGTGCCGCTCCCGGTGAAGGGGTCGAGCACCGTTTCGCCCTCGCTCGAGCAGGCGTTGATGATGCGGCCGAGGATCTTCTCGGGCATCTGGCAGCCGTGCCAGCCCTTGCGCTCCTTGAAGGTCCCGCACACGCGCGACACGTACCAGGTGTCCTCCTCCGACGAGAACGCCTCGGGGATCTCCTGCGGGCGGAGGATCCACGTGTCGTCGGGCAGGCGGCCCCTGGGGTTGGATCGCTTGTCGCCGTACACGAGCTGACGGGCCGAGGGGACGCGGATCGCGTGGTCGTGGAAGGTGAAGTTCTTGGCGTCTTTCGTGAAGTAAAGCAGGTGCGCGTGGCTGCGGCTGAACTTCTTCGTGCAGTTCACGCCGAAGGTGTAGTACCAGATCACCCACGAGCGCATGGACAGGCCCAGCTCGCGGTGGAACAGGACCTTCAGCTCGGCCGCGTACTCGTCGCCGATGGCGAGCCAGAAGGTACCGTCGGGCTTGAGCGTGCGGACGACCTCCGAGCCCCACCGGCGCGTCCAGTCGAGATACTCCTCGCCCTGGCGGCGGTCGTCGTACACGTCGTAATCGTAGCCGATGTTGAACGGGGGGTCGGCGAAGGCCAGGTCCACCGACCCGGTGGGCACCGCCTTCAACCCCTCCAGGCAGTCCATCTGGCGGATCGAGCCAAGGGGCTCGGGCTCAAAATCACGCATGGGTGTGGTTCGTCGAGGGGTGCGAGTCGAGGATGAGGCGTTCTGGAGACAAGTCTAACCCATGAACCGGGCCTCGCGCAAGCGACCGGCCATCCGGAGCCCCCTTCGCCCGCAATACCAGGCGATCCCGCAATCTCTCGCGTCGGCCCGCGATGGCCGGGCGCCCGGATGGGGGGGCATGGATGGAGATCCCCTCGCGACGGGGCGAACTCGTCGCCTGCCCCAAATCGCTCGGATCGGCTGATCGAAACCGCCCGAGCCTGCGATCCTTAGCTTTGACCGGTCCGATCGAGCAAGCGGGGCGGGGACTCGACGCTGAGCCCCCGCCTCGCTTGCCCGGCCTGGACCCTGGGCGCCTCGGAATCCCCGACGGGAGTGCCGTTGACCACCCTCCGGGCCCGCGATCGCGGGAGTCGGCCCCCGTCGTTTGGAAGGCGCCCCCGACCTCGCGGCGCCCCTCACCTCAGGAGGCGAGACATCGCGTTGGGCTTCAGCGACGAGGGCGGGACGACCGTCAGGTCGTGACGGTCGAGGCCCAGGCGGGGGATCAGCCAGGCGTGGTCGTTCGTCGTGTGGTCGTACGCGCCCCGGTCCACGATCTGGCGGGCGATGTAGCGCGAGGCCGAATTCCCGATGCGGATCAGGGGATAATGGCTGCGGCCGAACTGCGGGTCCACCGCGGCCACGGCGTGGATGCAGTCGCTCACCAGCAGGTCGCGCGAGCCGTCGATCGCCCGGTACCGGATCTGACCGCCGGCCAGTCGCTGGGATTCCTGGAGCGAGCGGGCGTAGACCTCGGGGCCGACCTGGAATGGGCCCCACATGGTCACGTTCTCGTTGTGCGAGTCGGTCATGGCGAACGTGGACTCCAGGTCCAGGTTGCGCCCGGAATCGGGCCGGGGGCTCCACACGTCCACGGTGAGCTTACTGGGCACCCAGCTGATCGTGTGGGCCTCGACCGCGTAGGCGTCGGAGTGGGGGCCGTCGCCCACCGCGCGGACGAACGTGGCCCACGTGTGCGAGTAGCGCAGCTGCTTGGGGTGCGTCTGCGACCCGAAGACCAGCACGTAGTAGAACTCCGAGGCCGACGCAGACCCCGCCGACCCGGCCGCCATCAACGCCGCCAGCGCGAACCACCTCGCCCATCGCCGTCGCATGAAAAGCCCTCGCGGAACCGAATCGGCCGTCTTCGCGCTTCCGCCATTATGACATCCGAATCGCCCCCGCGCAGGGATCGGGCCCGGTTTCGCCCCGCCGGGGTTCATGCGATATCGACGGCGGTGTACTGGCGGATGTGCGTGACCCGGCCCTGATTGTCCAGGACGAGGAAGCAGCACTCCGCCGTGCTCGAGCCGGCCGACACGAAGCTGTAGGCCACGATGGTCCCGCCCGTGCCGAATTCCGCCGCGGTCGGCCCCGAGTCCAGCGCCGCCCGCAGCGTCCATCCCGACCCGGGCTTGATCGCGTACGAGGCCGTGCCGTCGAGCCCCTTGTACAGGTGCAGGAACGCGGCGGAGGACCCGTCATCCTTGGCGAGGATGTGGAACTCGCAGCCCCCGAAGTTGTCGCTCAGGACGTGCGTGTCGACGCTCCGCCTGGGCAAGAGCCCCACCGCGACCCCGTTGGCGATGTTGTTCACGAACAGGAGGTTCCGGCGCGAGGCCACGGGGTCCCCCGCCGCGATCTGGTACGACGGGCGTCTCACGCCCGGCCCGGGGGCATAATCGGCGGTGTAGAAGGCGTCCGACCGGGCGACCTTCACGCCGGTGATCGACGTCATGGGGCCGCCGGTCGGGCCTTCGGTGGATCGTGCGCCCGGGAGCCCGTTGAAGTAAAGCCCGGCGGCGATCTGCGCGGGGAGAGCCATGGCGTCCTCGATTTCCTCTTGAGCAACGAGGTGCTGGGATCCGATCCGCGGGCGATCTGTTGCATCTCGCGACGGACACGCAGATCCTAAACCCCATGCCCCCGCCACGCAAACGAGACGGTCCGGGGCCGGGCCTGGCGCGGGCCCGTCCCCTTCGCGTAAGATGAGCCGACGTGCGCGACCGGATGGTTTCCCCAACGCGGGAGGCCCGGCCGTGAGCCGCCAACCCGACCTGCCCGAGCCCACAGGCGAGGAACTCGCCTCCATCCGTTCGCGGAGCCTGGACGAGACCTTCGCCCGCTGCAGTCCGATCCCGAAGGCGATCGAACTGGCCGTGTTCCAGGGCCACACGCGGCGGGGGCCGATCCGCGACCTTCTCGGGCTCGACTCCGAGGTCGTCGGCGCCGGGCTTGACGGCACGTCGGGCGTCCTGCGGTGGGAGAAGCCCAGGCCGGACCCCGAGAATCGCCTCGGCGACTGGGCATGCGTGGAACAGGAGGATCGCCATGAGCTACGGACTGAACATCGTGCAGACGCCTGTTCCCGACGACGACCGTGAGGCCTGGGCCTATCTCGACGACCTGCTCGAGCGTGACCCACAGGGCGAGGTCCCCCGCGTGTATCATGTCCTGATCGACCGGCTGACCGAGCGGTATCCCTGCATCTGCGACCAGCCCGACGATCTCGTGGACGACGGGGTCTGGAGCGACGGCCCCCTGAGGAACAACGCCGGCCACGCGGCCACGACCCTGGGCCTCGCCTGGCCCTACGTGGACGAGGTCCGCCCGTTCGTCGTGGAGACCGCCACGTCCCTCGGGCTCGTGGTGTTCGACCCCCAGGAAGGGCGGATCGACCGCCCCCCGGCCCCGTCCACGGGGCGGCCCTGGTGGAAGTTCTGGGCCTGAACGCCGCGTCGCCGGCCGCCCCTCTCGTGGTAAAATCGAACAACCCGGCGGGACGTCCCTCGGGGCGGGGGGATGATCGGGATTCCTGACGGGGACGCAGCCATGATGACGCGCCTGGTGCCCAAGGTCTTCTTCGATTCCATGAGCGACGGCCTGGACCTGTTCGTCGGCTGCCTGGGCTTCCAGGTCATGCACAACGACGGGTCGCTCGCGGTGGTCCAGCGCGACGGCGCGAAGGCCTACGTGATCGAGAGCCCCGAGTACGCCGCCAAGGACCGCCCCGAGATCGCCATCGAGACCGACGCGATCGCCGAGATCTACGAGGAAATCGCCGCGAAGAGGCCCGAGGTCCTCCACCCGAACTCGAAGTTCGTGGTGATGAAACCCTGGGGCGCGAGGGAGTTCGCCGTCCTCGACAAAACCGGCGTGTGCGTGGTCTTCCGCCAGTGGTAGCACCGCCGAGCTCGATCCGTCATCCTTCAGGCCTTCGCGGCGGATTCGCGAGCCGACCGTAGGGCCCGGCCCCTCCGCCCCGGGCCCAGGGCATGGGGCTGGCCCCTTGTCCCGGCCCCGGCGCGGGGAGAGAATCGCGGATGGGCCCGTCGAGAGGGCCGGGCGTCGCGGCCCGGCGGGATGAGATCTGCGTGAGGGATCGGGGACGAGCCGGTCCCCGTGCGTGTGCGGGCCGTCCTAAGCCCCGTAATAAACGAAAGGAGCGGTCGAATGATCCCCCCAGCCAACGGCGCCTCGCCCACGGTGGACGGTCAGGTGCAGCTCTACGAGACGCCCGATCGGGAATCGCTGAGGACGTGGTACAAGCCCCTGAAACGGGTCATCTACCTTAATGGGCAGGCCACCAGTGGGGACCGGCATCGCGAGTGCGCCGAGAGCCTCTCGACGATGCAGATGTGCCCGGTCGTGGGGATCTACAACCGGTCGGATAGCTCGTCGTGGCATAACGTGATCTTCGACACGTTCCAGAGTTTGGGCGATAAGCTCCAGTTCCACGGCCCTCTGACGGGGTCGCCCGACGGGTACTTCCAGAAGTTTCAGGACCTCCGCGAGTCGCAGGCCGGTCGCAAGCTCGACCGCGCCGCGGTCATGGAGGAGCTGCTGGCGAGGAACCCGGCGGCGCTGGCCACGTTCCGCCTCCTGCGCTCCCCGGAACTGCCCCGCGACACGCCCATCTTCGCGCACAGCCAGGGCAACCTGATCCTGAGCAACGTGCTCACCGCGATGACCGTGGTGGACGGCCCGGCGTCGGTCCTGGGCCGGGAAGTCTATGCCTACGGGTGCCCCACGGTGAACTGGCCGGCGGGGATCCGCCTGTACGACAACGCGTTCACGGGGGACCCCGTGGCCATGCTCAACCCGATCCTGAACTTCACCATCTCCAAGGTCGGCCTGCCCACGGGGGTGAGCCCCATCGGGTTCATCTCGCACGACTTCATGCTCTACCTGAAGGACGACGCGCAGTTCGTGATCAACCGGTTCCGCTGGGGCGGGTGGAAGATGACCTTCAGCATGGACGAGGACGGGCTGGCCTCGGCCCTGGTGCAGATGGGCAACAACGAGCCCCGCGTCCGCAAGATCTTCGAGCGGCTGAACCTCAAGCACAACAGCGACGCCGACGACGTGGCCTGCGCCTACGTGCAGAAGATGCGCGGCCAGCCCGGAAACGCGGCCCTGCTCAAGACCATGAAGGGCACGCCGCTGGTCCCCTTGCTCATCCGGATCATGGACGAGGGCTGGACCTCGGCCGAGGAGAAAGCCTGCATCGACTACCTCAAACGGCTCTGATCGCCGCGCGACGGGCCAGGCCCTGGCGTCGGGGCCGCCGCGCTGATACGTTGGATCGGTCGGAAGGCGCGGCCGACGAGCGACCGCCGCTTCCACACATCACGACGGCTTCAAATCTTATGCAAGGCCTTGCCTCGTCGAGGTTGGGGAACGGCCCTCGGGCCGCGCCCCGGCCCTCCTCGCGGGGCGATGGGGCATGGGAGGACGGCTCGGGTGCAGAGAGGCCGGACGCTGACCGCCGAAGACCTGCTCGAGGCGTCCCGATGCGGCGACCAGGCCGCCCTGGGCGAGCTGCTCGAGCGCGTGAGGCCCTACATGACCCTTCTGGCCGGCATCCAGATCGGCAAGAAGCTGCGGATCAAGGCCGACCCCGAGGACGTGGTCCAGGAGACCTTCCTCCAGGCCCAGCGCCGGTTCGAGACCTTCCGGGGCCGCACCGGCGACGAGTTCATCGCCTGGCTCCAGGAGGTCCTGGCGTCGCGCCTGGCCAAGCTCGTGAGGCGCTACCTGGGCACGCAGTCGCGCGACATCCGGCTTGAGCAGAACATCTCCCGGCACCTGCACGACTCGTCGCGGATGCTGGACCGGATGCTCATGGACCGCTCGGCCGGGCCGGTCGAGACGCTGTCCGAGCGCGAGCGCGCGGTGGTTTTGGCTTCGGCCCTGGACCGCCTGTCCGAGGACCATCGGCGGGTGCTCATGCTCAGGCATTTGGACGGGCTCTCGTTCGCGGAGGTCGGCGAGCGCATGGGCCGCACCCCGGGCGCGGCCACGCAGCTCTGGAGCCGCGCGATCGTCAAACTCCGCGAGGTCATCGGGCCGTGAGCCAGACGACCGACCCCGACTCCCACTCCGACCCCGTGGCCGAGGCCCTGGCCGCGTACTCCGAGGCCCTGGAGTCGGGCCGCCCGCCCGACCGCTCGGCCTTCCTGGCCCGGCATCGCTCCCTGGGCGACCGGCTCGCCCCCCTGCTCACGCAGGTCGAGGGGCTGCACGGGATGGTCGGCAACCTCACCCAGGCCGCGGGGCTCCCCTGGTCGCTGATCCCGGCGAGCACCCGGCTCGGTGACTTCCAGATCGTGAGGCTCGTGGGCCGGGGCGGGATGGGCGTGGTGTACGAGGCCGTGCAGGAGCCCCTGGGCCGCCGCGTGGCGCTAAAAGTCCTGCCCTCGGGCAAGGAGCTCGACCGCCGCGCCCGCGACCGCTTCCTGCACGAGGCCCGCACCGCCGCGCTCCTGCACCACGAGAACATCGTGCCGGTGCACGCCGTGGGCGAGGCCGAAGGCATCCAGTACTACGCCATGCCGCTGATCGATGGCCCGTCGCTCGACGCCGTGCTCCTGACCATGAAGGGCGAGGCCCACGGGGCGGACGACGACAAATGGACGACCGACTCCGCCCTGCCCAGCACCCGCCCCGACTCGGGGGAGACGCCGGCCGCCGCCCCCCCCGACCCGTCCCAGATCACCCAGGAGTTCGAGGGCCCGCTGCCGGGCCGACCCGCGCCGACGTGGGTCGCCAGGCTGGGCGTGCAGGCCGCCGAGGCCCTGGCCTATGCCCACGAGCGCGGCGTGGTGCACCGCGACGTGAAGCCCGGCAACCTCCTGCTCGAACCCGGGGGCAAGCTCTGGCTGACCGACTTCGGCCTCGCCCGCGTGCGCGACGCGGTGCCCGTCAGCTCGGCGGCGAGGGCGGGCACCCTGCGCTACATGGCGCCCGAGCAGGTCGATCCCCGCCTCGGCGAGATCGACGGCCGGACCGACCTGCACGCCCTGGGCGCCACCCTCTACGAGCTGCTCACGCTGCGGCCCGCGTTCTCGGCCGACAACGACGCCGAGCTGGTCCGCCGCCTGGTCAGCGACGACCCCGCGCCCTTGACCCTGGTCGCCCCCGGAATCCCCGTGGACCTCGCCACGGTGATCCACAAGGCCCTGGCCAAGGACCCGTGCGACCGCTACCCCCACGCCGAGGCCCTGGCCGAGGACCTGCGCCGGTTCCTGCGAGGCGAGCCCGTGAGCGCCCGGCCGCTTTCGTCGACGCAGCACCTCTGGCGCTGGTCCCGGCGCCACCGCAAGCCCCTGACCTTCGCCGGGCTCACGCTGGTGATGGGCCTGGTGGCCGGGCTCGCCCTGAACGCCGCCTACGCGTGGAGGCAGAAGAGCGCCGCCGAGCACCGCGAGCGGCAGCTGCTCGAGGTCGTCACGCAGATCGAGTCGGTCGACGAGATCATCCGCAACCTGCCCCACGCCTCCGAGCCCTACGAGAAGATGGCCCGCTCGGTCAAGGAGATGCTCTGCCGCCTGGCCGACGAGCCTTACGCCGGGCTCCGCCTGAGGCGCATGGCGGCCGAGGCCTGCCTGCGCCTGGTCACGATCCTCGACCGCGCCGGGGGCAGGCTCGACCGCGACGCCGTGCTCATCGAGGCGTGCGAACGCCTGGAGGGCCTCGTGCGGGAGGACCCCTCGACCTCCGAGAATCGCTTCCTGATGGTCCGCGTGAAGAACTACCGCGTGAACTTCGCGCGAAGCCCGTCCGAGGCGGCGAGATATGCCCGCGAGGCGCTCGACCTGCTCGCGGGGCTCCAGCGGGAGGACCCCGCCCGCGCCTCCTTCCGCAACGACGTGAGCCGCCTTTATTATTTGATGGCCGTCGATTGTGCCGCGAGGGGAGACCACGCCGGCAGGCTTGCCTTCTTGAAACGCGGCCTGGCCTTCGACGAGCAACTGGCCCGGGAGTATCCCGACGGGCACCCGCTGAGCTACATCCGGCTCTCAAGCTCCTGGATGAACATCGCCGCGGCTCATATCTCGCTCGGGGAGGCGCTGAAGGCCGAGCACGCCCTGCGCCGCGCCGTGGCCAACGACGATATCCTCGCCCGCAAGATGCCCGATCCGCCGAACAACCGGACGAGGAGCATCCTCTCGCGGTGCCAGCTCGCCGGCCTGATGGTCGCGAACGGGCGGCTGGACGAGGCCCACGACGAGGTGCTCGTCGCCCGGGCCGAGATCCTCCGGATCCGCGCCGAATATCCGGAAGACATCACGTGGAACCAGGCCGAGGGCCACTGCCTCGCGTTGCTGGCCCACGTGGCTTACCTCCGGGGGCACGACGACGAGGCCCGCCAGCACTTCACCCGGTTGGTCCAGCCCCCCCAGAAGCCGCTCAAGATCACCGGGCGTATCTTGGGCCTGAACATCCCCCTGCCCGGCCTCTACCCCCCGGAGACCCGGGATGACGCCGAGCCCACGCCCTATGCACGCCGGCGTCTCGACTTTTCCCAGAGCGACCAGGCCGCGATGGAACGCCTCCGAAGCGGGCAGGCCGAGGAGGGCCTGGCGATCTTCGAGGATCTCCTGGCCCACGCCGAACCCGGATCGGTCCAGGAGGCCGAGGGCCGGTACGGGCGCGCCCTGGCGCTCGCCAAGCTCGGCCGGCGGGATGACGCGGCCAGGGCCCTGGATGAGGCCGACCGCCGCGACCTGTTCCGCTTCTGCCCCGACGGCCTGCTCCGCGTGCGCCGCGAGGAAACCCGGCGAATCCTCGCGCAACGCCCGTGAGGCGCGGCCCCTTCGGGCTCGTCCCCCGGCGGGAGGCCCCCTCGCGCGTGTCACAAGGCCGGGCCCCGCCCGTTCCTCTGGAGCGGGCCCGCCTCCTCCACCCGCGGGGCCTGCGTTCCCACGAGTCGAAGCCGGAGCACGACCGATGCCCATCCGCGATCGGATCATCTGGGGGCCCAACAACCCGTTCTCGGACCCGCGGCTTGCGGGACTCGACGGCCTCATCAAGGGGATCCGCCAGCGACGCATCCCGCCCAACGTGACCGGCGGTAGCATCTTCGCGAATGCCACGCAGGACCTGCCGGTCAGGCCGCACGGGTATTACCACGAGTACGACGTCGAGCCCGCGATCAAGGGCAAGGACCGCGGCAAGCTCCGCATCGTCCTGGGCAACGGGGGCGAGGTCTTCGTGACGGGCAACCACTACCGCGACTTCCGCCAGATCATCAACATGCCCACATGAGACCATCGCGATGGGACGGCGATCCCCCGATCATCGGGGCGAGGCGATGTAGGGCGTGGTCGCGCCCTGGCCGCGCGGGACCTCGCGCGTGACCCCGGCGCGGGTCTCGCGGATGATCGTGGAAAACGGGTCGCCGTTGAAGCAGACCTCGGTGAAGAAGGCGAAGACCGAGGCCCCGTCGGTGACGAACATGGGGGCGAGCTTGCCCGCGGTGGTCGTGTAGGAGAACCCGCCCAGGACCTCGGTCCGGCCCCCGCCCCGCGTGTCGATCAGCGTCCCCCCGCGCTCGGTCTTGTAGCCGAGGATCCACACGCTACCGCCGTCGTTCTCCAGGTGCGTGCCCTCGTTCTCCACGTCCAGCTGACGCGCCCAGATCGTGTGACGCTTCAACTTCAGCTCATGCGTGACCACGTCCTCCAGGTAGAGCTCGCCTCGCTCGGCGCGCGGGGTGCCCGCGAGGTCGGCGTCCGACACGCTCCGCAGGACGACCGTCCGCCCCGTGTCGATCTCCACGCCGTTGATGTGCGAGAAGTGCTCAAGGAGCACGACCGGCGCCTCGCCGTCGGCGATCCGGAAGTTCGGCTTCTCCTCGCGGCCATAGCCGACCTGCCCGCCCAGGCCCACCACGCGGCGCACCTTCCCGCGGAGGATCACGGTCGTGTTCACCACATAGCTGCCCGGCAGGATTACCGTGGTCGCTCCCGAGTCGATCGCCTTTTGGATCGCGGCCGAGGAGTCTTTCTGGGCGGTCGGATCGGCGCCGAAAGCGTCCACATTGGCCCAGGTTTTCGGGTCATCGCGCGGGACGTCGGGCGTCTCCTTCACCGGGAGCCGCAGCGACGAGGAGCCCGAGGGGAACGGGCTCGTCGCGGGGTGCGACGCGTACTCGCCCACGACCGGGCCCAGGGTCCCGGGCCTGTCCTCGCCCCGGATGCGCAGGGCCGCGCCGGAGTCGGGGGTCTCCATGTCGGCCACGGCGCGGCCGAATCCCGAGGTCGTCACGTCCCGCAGGAAGATCCGCCCCCCGTTGTAGTTGACGATCGCCGGGCGGCTTGCGGCGTCGCCCCGGCCCGTGAGCTTCGCGTCGATCAGGCAGAGCGTCCCATAGGTGCGGATCGCCGTGCCCGCGCCCTCGAACGTCAAGTCGCGGAGGCTCACCGGTTGGCCCTGGTTGTCGAGCCCGGCGTCGGTCTGCTTGCTCAGGCGAAGGCCCTCGAAGGTCTGGCTGTTGACGGCGCCTCCGGTCCTCACGCCCGTGCGAAAGCCGATCACCTCGCACCCTTTCACGAGTAATGGGCCGTTCATATCGCGATGTCCGAGGTCCAGCCCGATCGCGCCGCTGCCCTGCCTCGCCACGAACCGGCAATGGCGCACGGCGCCCGAGTTGTTGGAATAGAACTCCAGCCCCGAAGCCCCGGGGTTGCCCCCCCCTACGTCGAACGTGAGGTCCTCCACATAGTTGTGGAACCAGTCGGCCGACCCGAACCCGCCGCACATCATGATGGCCGAGGGCTTCGCCGGGTCGGTGAAGGTGGCGTCCTTCAGGAGGATCGTGGTGCGGTCGGCCCCCTGCCCCCTCACGGTGGTGAATCCCCAGTTGTCGTGCCCCTCCCACGTCTTCGGCCACGTCATCGTGGCGCTCACGAGATACGTGCCGGCGGGCAGGTAGATGACTTTATGCCGCCCCACGTTCTCGTTCAGCGCTTTTTGCAGGGCCTGAGTGTCGTCGGCCTTGCCGTCCCCCTTCGCGTTGTAGGGGGGCCGCGTGACGTCCACCACGAACGGGGTGGGCGGGTACGGGCTTCCGGCCGAGGCGCCCCGGGCCGGACCCTGCGCCCGCGCGGGCTGAAGGGAGAGGCCGGTCGCTGCCAGGGCGATCAGGGATAGGCCAAAGTATCGACACGCGTTAAGCATGAGTAATCCTATGAAGATGAGAGGGATTTCCGTTGTCTCAAGTGGGGCGGGCGTCCCTGCCCGCCAGGACAGGCTCAGGCTGCAGACCGCTGCGGACAGCCGGGAATCAGCTTAGCGGTCCTCGGGCTCGTCGGGGGCCTTTTCGCCGTTGTCCTGTTCCTCGGATCGCGAGGCGCGGATGGCCTGCACGGTCGTGCGGTCGCGGGCCGTCCGCAGGATGAGGCCGCATCCTGGCTTCAGGTCCGCGAGCTTCGCGGGTTGGCCGTCCAGGCTCACGAGGGTCCCGGGCGAGACCTTCAGCTCCTTCGGAACCGGCCGGTCGTCCTCGCCTTCCCCCTCAACCTCGATCACGAGCTTTCCGGTCAGGGCGTCGAGCCCCACGAGCCGCCCCTCGTGCATCAGATCGTCCTCGGGGTCGGCCTCGATCGCGTTGATCGTGGCCCCGTTGGCCGCGAGCTCCAGCGGCACGCGCATCCCGGGCGCAAGGTCCGCGCGGGTGGCGGGCAGGCCGCCGATCCTGAGGATCGCGTCGGGGGCCAGCGTCAGGGGGCGGGGCGGCTGCGGGGCCTGGTTGTCGTCATCGCCATCGTCTCCCACAACGGTGATCCGGCCGTCGGGCTCGACCGAGCGGATCGTGACCTCGTCGAGGGTCCCGGCCACGTGGATCTCGCGGACCTTGCGGTGGTCGTCGGCCAGGCGCAGAGAGGCCCTCTGCCCGATCTTCACGTCGCCGAGCTTGCCGGCCTCGAACGCGAACCGGACCGTGGCCTGCGGGGCGATGTCCAGGTTCAGCAGGGCCCCCGACTCCTCGAGCGCGATCGTCACGGTCGGGGGCTCGGCGGCGAGGTTCATCGCGACGATCTGGCCGCAGATCCCCGTGGCGAACCGCGCGGGCTCGTCACGGAGCATCCCGTAGGCGATCCCCCCGGCGGCGACCACCGAGGTTATGCACACCATCACGCTCTTGAGCTTCTCCAGACCCATCATCTTGAGGACTCCCTGGGCGAGC
Source organism: Planctomycetales bacterium (assembly GCA_031411935.1). GTDB lineage: Bacteria > Planctomycetota > Planctomycetia > Isosphaerales > Isosphaeraceae > JAQGHR01. The sequence goes on from JANOBY010000393.1 coordinate 12,927, forward strand.
GACGTCGCAGGAAGGACCGAGCCGGCGACCGCCGTCCCGGCCGAGAACTTCACGGCGGCGCCGGCGGTGGTCGCGGCCAGCGCCCCGAGCGCGGCCGGGCTGGTGGTCGCCGTACTGATCCACGCGGCCAGGGCCGCCGCCGAGAGCGTGACCCCTCGGCGACAGAGGCGGAGCCTCAGGGCCTCGCGGCCCCGCTCCAGGCGATCCTTGACCGCCGCCGAGGAGATCCCCAGGCGAAGGGCCACCTCGTCGCGCGTGAGCCCCTCGACCTGGCTCAGGAGGATCGCCTCGCGGAACCGCGCCGGGAGGGCCGCAAGCTCGGCGTCGAGGATCGCGGCGACTTCGCGCACGGAGGCCTCGGTCGCCGGTGTCGCCTCATGGTGATCGCGGACGGCGAGGGCCTCGATCTCCGCCCTCCTGGCCGCGAGTCCGCGCAGCTTCAGGGCGGTGCGGCGAGCGGTCTGGTGGAGCCACCCGGCCACGGACTCGCGGCCGTCGAGCGACCTGGCCTTGCGGGCGAGCACGAGGAACGTGGCCTGGAAGGCGTCGTCGGCCTCGCCCGAATCCCGCAGCACGCGACGGCATACGCCCATCACGAGCGACGCGTGGCGTTCGACCAGCGCGGTGAAGGCCGACTCGTCGCCCGCGAGGAAGCGGTCGAAGAGCTGGCGATCCGTGGCCTCGGCCTGCTTGGCGGACGGCTCGGCGGGGGATGAGAGGACGGCCATGGGCGAGGTCTCCGGGCCGGTCGGTGCGTGTGGTTCCCGTAAGTCCTGCCGTCTCGCGAAGAGATGGCGGTGGAATTTTCCCTCCGGATGATACCATGGGAGGGGCCGCCCGGTCTGAGGCCCCGATGGCGGCCCGGGCGGCCTACGCCGCGATGGCAATCCCGGAGCGAGGCCCGACCGTGGACTGGATCACCGAACATGTGGCGATCGGCAATTATCTGGAGGCCCAGGACGGGGCCCTGCTCCGCGAACACAAGTTCCGCTCGGCCGTGAGCCTGGACGGGACGCTCGACGAGAAGCACGCGGCCCTCTACGGGCTGGAAAAGGTCGCCTCCTACCCGCTGATCGACGGGCCGGGCAATGACCTCCGCGTGATCGAGTTCGCCCTGGCCGACCTCAAAACCTTCGTGGACCGGCACGCGCCGGTGCTCGTGCAGTGCCGCGCGGGGCGGAGCCGGTCGGCGGCGGTGGTCGCCGCGTACCTCATGCAATCGCTCGGCCTGAACCCCGCGCAGGCCGTGGCCCACGTGGCATCGCGTCGGGAGATCGCCATCGCCCCGGCGCTGGTCGCCCTGATCCGGAAGCTCGAACAATGAGGCCGACGGCCCGCGTCGAAGCGGCTGTCTCCCGGCAGGAAAGGGACATGTTGCGATGAATCCGGATCCCTGGCGATCGATGCGTGCGGGCCTCGTGGGCCTGACCGTGGGCTCGGCGCTCCTGCCCTTCCCGCTGATCGGCGTGATGGGCGTGGTGGGGCTTCTGCTGGCGGCCGGGCAGATCATGTCGGCCGAGGTCCGCTCGCGCGACCCATCGCTCTCGCCGAGGTCGGCGGCGGTGGGCCTGGCCCTTCTGGGGCTGGGCTCGGCCCTGCTGGCGGTGGCCGCGATCTGGGGCGTGTTCCTGGTGCAGAGGGCCGCCGCGCCCGCGTCGATGCGGGTGCCGCCCATCGGGATTGGCCTCTGGATCGGATGGGCCGCGGCGATGCTCTTCGCCACCCTGGCGCTGGTCGCGGGCCTGCGCTACCGGGCCAATCTCCGAGGCCCCCGCGCGTGGAGGTGGGGCGCGGCCTTCCTGCTCGTGTCGCCGGTCGCGGCCCTGCTCTCTCGGGCGATCCTCGCGTTCGCGCCGACCGATGTCTGACCCTCGGCGGGGGCCCTTGCGCGTCCTGTTCCTCTGCGGCAAGAATCGCCTGCGGAGCCCCACGGCCGAGCGGGTGTTCGCCGACTGGCCGGGCGTGGAGACCGCGTCGGCGGGGGTCAACCACGACGCCGACTCGCCCGTCGATCCCGAGGTCCTGGACTGGGCCGACGTGATCTTCGTGATGGAGAAGACGCACCGCACGAAGCTCTCCGCCCGCTTCGCCCGCCATCTCGGCGGCAAGCGGATCGTGTGCCTGGACATCCGCGATGATTATGGTTACATGGATCCGGCGCTCGTCGAGCTGCTCGAGCGGAAGGTGTCGCCCCACCTACCCCACGCCTGACGCCCGGAGGTGAGTTTTGGAACCGGCCCAGGAGATGCTGAAGCTGCTGGCCGAGATCCGCGACCTCCAGCGCGAGCACCTGGAAGAGTACCGGAAGACGAGCCGGACCGTCCTCAACATGCAGGATCGGGCCATCCTCGGCCAGAAGACCGCCCTCCGCAACCAGAAGATCGCCTTGGGGATTGTGTGCGTCGGCGTCCTCTTCATCCTGGGCGTTTTGTTCCTCTCGTCGCTCTCGCCCAAAGGCTGATCGGCCCGTGACGAGCCGTGCAAGGGGCCTGAAGACCGGGTAGGATCGGGATGCGAAGGGTTCCAAGCTCCGGATGGCCTGGATCGACGGAGGCCCGCATGAAGCTCCCCCGGGTTCGCGGCGTGATCGATCGACGTGTTCTTGTCAACTATCATGCCGATCCGTCGGTAGTT
>JANOBY010000394.1:0-2009 GCA_031411935.1 Planctomycetales bacterium
TCTCGACGGCGAGGTCTGGAGAGAGATCGGGGATCGGCGTGATCGGGACGAACCGCGATCCCAGGCGATCCCAGGAGATGAACGAGACGTCGGGCACGCGAACCATGTGGGGCGCGATCCGCATCATGCCATCGGGGCCGGTGCAGTAGCCGATGTCGTTCGCGATCAGATAACTCGTGAGGAAATGGCCCAGCCACATGGCCAGAAAGCTTTCGAGCTGCCCCACGGTCTTCTCCACCAAGGTGCCGTCGATCAACTCGCAGAGCCGTCGGTCGCGGTTCCAGAGGTCCAGGACGTCCTGCTCGGTGGCCGTGCCCGGGGCTGGCCTGAGGCGTACCCGCTCGGGAGGGATGTCGCCGAGCCGGGCGAGCAGGTCGGCGACGGTTTCGGCGGTCTCGTGGAGCGTGGCGGTGGCCATGGCGAACCCCCTTGTGGTGGTCAGGGTATTGTCCCAGAAGCCCCCCGATCGGGCAATCCCCGGGGCTCGGGAACGCGGCCCCGGCAGGCCTCCCGCTGGCTCGCCGCAAACCGTCGCCAGTTTTTGACTTACACGTCGGCACGCGGGCGTCTTCGCGGTTGCTTCATGGGGCCGTTGCGGGTACAATGGAACCTCTCTTCGACCTCCCGAAGCGCGGCCCAGCGACCGACGCTTTGGAGACCTCCTCGCCCCTTCGAGGGATCGACGATCGTGAGCACCGCCTTGCCCCCCGACATGCCGCACCTGCCGACCCCTCCGCTCAACATCGAAGAAGAGTTGAAGGAGAGTTATCTCAATTATGCGATGTCGGTCATCATCAGCCGCGCCCTGCCCGACGTCCGCGACGGCCTCAAGCCCTCGCAACGCCGGATCCTCGCGGCCATGCTCGACCTGAACCTCTCCCCCGGCGGGTCCACCACCAAGTGCGCGGGCATCGTCGGCGAGACGATGAAGCGCTACCACCCTCACGGCGACAACTCCATCTACCCCACCCTCGCCCGCATGGCGCAGTGGTGGAACATGCGCCACCTCTTGATCACCGGCCAGGGCAACTTCGGGTCGATCCACGGCCTCCCCCCGGCGGCCATGCGGTACACCGAGGCCAAGCTCAGCCCCCTGGCCGCCGAGATGCTCGAGGACATCAGGCTCGACACGGTGGACTTCCAGCCGAGCTACGACGAGAAGCACTCCGAGCCCCGCGTGTTGCCGTCCAAGGTCCCCAACCTGCTCGTGAACGGCTCCGGCGGGATCGCGGTGGGCATGGCCACAAGCATCCCCCCGCACAACCTGGGCGAGGTGTGCGACGCCGTGACCGCGCTGATCGACAACCCCGCCATCACCGTCGACGAGCTGATCGACCTCATCCCCGCCCCCGACTTCCCCACCGGCGGCACGATCTGCGGACGGTGGGGGGCCCGACGCGCCTACGAGACCGGCCGCGGCAAGGTCATCGTCCGCGCCAAGTACGACATCGAGGAGCACAACGACGGCCGCTCCACGATCACCTTCACCGAGATCCCCTACCAGCTCACGAAGGAGAACCTCCTCAAGAAGCTGGCCGAGCTCGTGAACGACGGCCGCATCACGGGCGTGACCGACGTCCGCGACGAGTCGGGCCGCAAGGAGCCCGTCCGCATCGTGGTGAAGGTCAAGAAGGGCGAGGACGCCAACGTGGTCCTCAACCAGCTCTTCCAGTTCTCCCCCCTGCAAGACTCGTTCGGCATCATCATGCTGGCGCTCGTGGACGGACGGCCCCGGACGCTCCCGCTCAAGGAGATGCTCCGCCTCTTCGTCGAGCACCGCGTGACCGTGATCCGGCGCCGGACGCAGTTCCTCCTGCGTCGCGAACGGGCCCGCGCGCACATCGTCGAAGGCTTGCTGATCGCGCTTCACTACATCGACGAGATCATCCGCACGATCCGCTCCTCGGCCAACCCGGTCGAGGCCCGCGCCCGCCTGATGGGCATGGAGGTCAGCGCGCAGGTCTTGCAAAGGGCCCTGGACGACCCCGAGGCCAGGGCCACCGCCAGCC
>JANOBY010000395.1:0-16209 GCA_031411935.1 Planctomycetales bacterium
TCAGCGCCTCGCTCGATTCCATGTAGAGGAGGAAGGCGGAGCGGGCCAGCCGGCTCGCCTCGGCCTCCGACCTCGGGAGCCGCAGGTGGCTCTGCTTGTGGAATTCCAGGGCGTCTTGATAGAGACAGTGAAACGGGCTGACCGTCGTCTCGATAATCCAGGACGAGGGCTCCTCGCCCCGTTGCGCCGGGGCCCGGGTCGCCGTGACCGAGTTCAATCCGTGTCCCTGAGCCGCGGGATTGCCCTCGGGCATGTCGCCTCCTGGCGCCTTACTGTTGGGTGGGAGAACAGAGGCCTGCGTGGGCCGCCTCATGCCCAATTCCATGCTTACAGCTTAACACATGCGTCGAGGGCCATTCTAGCGCGGGGTGGACCGAAATGGCCACCATCAGGAATCTCTGTTCTTCTGGATCATCGGGTATGCTACCCTTTCATCAGGGGTCGAAGATTGACCCTGGAAATCGAGACCCTATGGTCGTTCGCCACGGTGCTCCAACTCGCCCCCTGCTGGCGAGCCTGGTCTATGTCCTCTGGTTGTCCCTCGTGCTCGCGGGATTCGTGGCAGTCCATCGCCACGAGACGGATCCCGGCCCGCCGGGCCGTCCCCTCGGCTCGTGGCCCGAGGTCTCGGAACCCTTCCTCGCCGCGAGGCCGCATCTGGTCATGCTCATCCATCCCAGGTGCCCCTGCTCGAGGGCAAGCCTGACCATCCTCGCCGAGGTTATGCGGGCGGCTCAGCCGGACGTGGATCTCCGGGTCCTGGTGTATCGCCCGTGGGGGTCGCGGCCGGACTGGTCGGGTCCCCTCAAGACGATCCCGGGTGCCATCATCCGGGACGACCCCGGCGGGCGGGTGGCGTCGCAGTTCGGCCTGGAAACCTCCGGGACCGTGATCGCCTACGACGCGAACGGGCGGCGCGGCTTTGCGGGCGGGATCACCTCGGGTGCGACCTCCGTCGAGCCGAACCCGGGAAGCGAGGCGGTGCTGGCAATGCTTCTTGGCCGTCGCCCGGAGCTCGAGGCGACGCCGGTCTTCGGCTGCTCCATCATCGACCGATCCGAGGCGGACACCCCGCCGGGAGAGAGCCGATGAACGAACTCGATGGCGATCGGTCCGTCGATCGCCGTGCCCGGGCCCTGTTCGAGGCCCAGAGCCGCGAGATCGAGCTCTGGGTCGATCGCCTGTTCGTGGGGCTCATGCTCGCCCAGTGGTTGGGTGCCATTCTCGTCTCCCTGTGGATCTCGCCCCTCGCCTGGCAGGGATCCCAGTCTCGCATTCATGGCCATTTGTGGGCGGCGATCCTTCTGGGGATGTTCATCGCGGTCCCGCCCGTCTTGCTGGCGGCATTCCAGCCTGCAAAGGCCTACACCCGCTACTTCCTGGCCATCGGCCAGATGCTCATGGGGTCGCTGTTGATCCACCTCACGGGGGGCAGGATCGAGACCCATTTCCAGCTCTTCGGCTCACTGGCGTTGCTGTCCTTCTACCGCGACTGGAAGGTCCTGGTCGTGGCGACCGCCGTCGGCGTGATCGATCACATCCTGCGCGGGACTTACTGGCCCCGGTCGATCTTCGGGACGGGGGTTGTCAGCCCCATGCGGTGGGTCGAGCATACGGGCTGGCTCCTGTTCGAGAACGTGTTTCTCATCTTTTCCTGCAAGAAATCGATCGCGATGATGAAGGTCGTGGCCCGCAGGACGGCCGAGCTCGAGGCCATCCGGTCGCGGATCGAGGTCACCGTCCAGGAGCGGACCATCGAGTGGCGCGAGGCCGAGCGCAAGTATCGCGACATCTACGAGAACGCCGTCCTCGGGATCTTCCAGGTCGCCCCCGACGGGCGGCTCCTGGGCGCCAACACCACCCTCGCCCGGATCCATGGCTTCGACTCGGCCGGGGAGCTAATCGTCGCGTCCTCCGCGGGCCCCGGCAACCCTTTATTCAGCCGCGAGGATCTTCAGACCATCCTCGACAAGATGGAACGCGATGGGCACGTGACGGGCCTGGAACTCGGCCTGAACCGCAGGGACGGGCAGCCCATCTGGCTCTCGATGTACGCCCGAGCCGTACGCGACGAGATCGGCCAAATCCTCTATTTCGAGGGCCACACGGTCGACGTCACCGCCAGCCGGAAGGTCCAAGAGTCCTTGGCTCGCAGCGAGTCTGAAGCACGAAAGCTTGCCGTTGTCGCCAGCAAGACCGACAACCTGGTGGTCATCACCGATGCCATGGGGCAAATCGAGTGGGTCAACGATGCGTTTGAGCGCGTGACGGGATACACCCTCGATGAGGTCAAAGGTCGCACTCCGGGCTCGGTCCTCCAGGGCCCTCATTCCGACCCAGACACGATCCAGTACATGCATCAGAAGATCCGCGCGGGCGAAGGATTCCATGTGGAAATCCTGAACTACGCGAAGAGCGGTCGGGAGTACTGGCTCGTGATCGAAGTCCAGGCGATTTACGACGAATCGGGCACGCTCCAGAGCTTTATCGCGATCGAGACCGACGTGACCGCGCGTCGAGACGCCGCCGAGAGGCTGGCAAAGAGCGAGCAACGCTACCGCCTGGCCCTGGCCAATCCCACGGTGACGCTCTTCCACCAGGATCGGGACCTCCACTACACCTGGATCCACAACCCCACGAAAGATCTCCAGCCCGAGGATGTGGTCGGGCGCACGGACTTCGACCTGATCGCGTTCGCCGATGCGACCGAACTGACGCGGATCAAGCGCATGGTCCTGGAGACGGGCGAGCCCACGCACAACCTCGTCAGGCTCGGGATGGACCCGCTGATCGAGTCCTTTGACCTGATCACCCAACCCTCGCTCGCATTGGACGGCTCGATCGACGGCCTCTACGGGCTGGCCCTGAACGTGACCGAGAAGGAACGGGCTGAGGCCGCCCTGCGCGAGAGCGAGGCCCGCTTCCGCGCCCTGGCCAACAGCGCCCCGGTGATCATCTGGCTGTCGGGCGTGGATAGCCAGATTTGCTGGTTCAACGAATATTTCAAGGAATTCACCGGGGCGGCGGTCGAGGAAGGGATGGGAGAGAGCTGGATGAACTTCATCCACCCCGAAGACCGCGATTCCACCATGCAGGCTTATCAGGAAGCGTTCCAAGATCGACGCGACTTCCAGCTGTTTTTCCGCGCCCGACGAAGCGACGGCGAGTATCGCTGGCTCCACAACAACGGCATCCCTCGCACCCCGAGGGACGGCGAATTCCAGGGCTTCGTGGGCACCTGCCTCGACGTGACCGAACTGCGCAACGCTCGCGATGCCGCCGAGGCCGCAAGCCGCGCCAAGGGGGACTTCCTGGCCAACATGAGCCACGAGATTCGCACCCCCATGAACGGGATCATCGGCATGACCGAGCTGGCCCTGGGCACCGACCTCTCCGCGAAGCAGTTCGAGTATCTGAGCCTGGTCAAGTCGTCGGCCGAGTCGCTCATGACCGTGATCAACGACATCCTCGACTTCTCCAAGATCGAGGCCGGGAAGATGGAGCTCGACCCGATCCCGTTCGACCTCCGCGAGAGCATCGCCGAGATCATCTCGACCCTCGCGATTCGCGCCCAGGAGAGGGGGCTGGAACTCACGACGAGGATCGCGCCCGAGGTCCCCCAGCGCGTGATCGGCGACGTCGGCCGTCTGCGGCAGGTGCTCCTGAATCTGATCGGCAACGCCCTGAAGTTCACCGACCGGGGCCGCGTGACCGTCACCGTCGACACCCCGGGCGAGACCACGGGCGCCGAGCAGATCGAGCTGCTCGTGGCCGTGAGCGACACGGGCATCGGGATTCCCGCCGAGAAGCTCCCCACCATCTTCGAGCCCTTCGAGCAGGCCGACACCTCGACAACGCGGAAGTACGGCGGGACCGGGCTCGGCCTGGCGATCTCGCTGAAGCTGGTCGAACTCCTGGGCGGGAAGCTCCGGGTGGAGAGCATGCCCGGCCTCGGCAGCACGTTCTCGTTCACCGCCCGCCTGACCTGCCAGGCCGGCCCCGCCACCCCGGTGGGAACCGACACCGACGTCATCCAAGGGGCCAGAATCCTGATCGTCGACGAGAATGCGACGAACCGGCGTATCCTTGAAGAGTCGCTCCATGCCTGGGGTGCGCGTATCGAATACGTGACCGACGGTGCGCACGCCATTGAGGCCATGCGGCGAGCCCAGTCGGAGGCAGCCCCGTACTCGCTCGTGTTGCTGGATGCGATGTTGCCGGACCTGGACGGATTCGCCGTGGCCGAGAAGGTCGCGGTCGATCCCTCCCTGGCGAAGACACCGATCGTGATGCTTATCTCAGACGAACAGGCGGACCGGATTGCCCGCGACCAAGGGAGCCATCTGGCCGCACGCCTCACCAAACCCATCCGCCAACCCGAGTTGCTGGACACATTACGCTTAGTGCTCCAGCCGAGCGAACAGCGACCCCTAATGGACTCCGTGAAAGCGACTCCCTTGTCTCCTTTCCAACGCCCTCTCTCGATCCTGCTCGCCGAGGACCACCCGGTCAACCAGAAGGTCGTCACCGCCATGCTGGAGAACCACGGGCACCGCGTGACCGTGGCCCGCGACGGCCGCGAGGCGGTCGAGCTCCAGTCTCGCGGAGGGTTCGACCTCATGCTCATGGACATCCAGATGCCCGAGATGGACGGGTTCGAGGCCTTGGCCGAGATCCGCAAGGCGGAAATCACGGCGGGCGGCCATCTCCCCGTGGTCGCGCTCACGGCCCACGCCATGAAAGGCGATCGGGAGCGATGCCTCTCCGCCGGTTTCGACTCGTATTTGCCCAAGCCGATCCGGTCGGCCCCCCTCCTGGCCACGATCGCCGAGGCCATGGGCTCGGCGAAGGGCGCGGATCGAGCCCCGGACGTGGGGCCCTCGTCCAAATTTCCGTCCGTCTTCAACCTTCAAGCTGGCCTACACTCCGTGGGTGGGGATGAGGGTTTGTTCCGCGAGGTGATCGCCCTGTTCCTGGAGGATTGCCCGCGATTGCTGGCGGAGATGCGCACGGCGATTCTGAGTCATGACACCGTCGCGCTCGCCCGCGCAGCGCACACCATGAAGGGGACGGCCGGTCACTTCGCCGCCCCGTTCGTGGTCGCCTCCGCGGTGCGGCTTGAGGTCGCGTGCCGGATGGGGGTCGCGAGCGAGTTGCGCAGGGGATTACTCTCGCTGGTCGAGGCCCTGGACCGATTCCACGCCGCGCTCGGCGATCTCGCTCCCGGCGAGGCACCGTGGCATGAGGGCGAGGTGGGCGAATGGACCCGCCGCGACGAGCCCTTCGCCGACCTCGCCGATTCGCATTGCCAGATCGCGACCCTGCCCAACACCCACGAGAACGACCGCACCGACTCATGATCGCCGACGAGCGGGAGGCCTTGCGATGTTGACGACAAACCCACCGGCCATTCCCGAGTCCCAGGAAGCGAGCGACAAGCTCCTCAGCGGTCCGATCATCCTGGTCGTCGATGACTCCCCGGTCGACCGCCGCCTTGCCGCGGCGATCCTGGCCAAGAGCGGCCTCCGATCGGTCACGGCCTCGGACGGACGCGAAGCCATCGATGCGCTGATCCGGCATAACCCCGCCGCGGTGGTAACCGACCTGCAGATGCCCGGCATGGACGGACTGGAACTGGTGGAGGAGATTCGCAGGATTCGCCAGGGGATCCCCGTCGTGCTCATGACCGGGCACGGCAGCGAGGAGATCGCCTTCCGCGCCCTGAGGGCGGGCGCCGCCAGTTATGTCCCGAAGAAAGACCTGGCCCGCGATCTTGCCGACACGGTGGCGGGGGTCCTCTCCGCCGCCGCGTTCGACCTCCGCCACCAACGCCTGCTGAGCTGCCGGGAGTCCAGCCACTGCAAGTACGTGCTGGACAACGACCCGCAGATGATCTCGCCCCTGATCGCCGCCCTCCAGGAAGACCTGGACGAGATGCACCTTTGCGACTTCAACCAGAGGACCCGCGTGGGAGTGGCCTTGCAGGAGGCGCTGAGCAATGCCCTGTTCCACGGCAATCTTGAGGTCTCTTCCGACCTGAGGCAGGAGGACGAACGGGAGTTCCTCGCCGCGGTCGAGTTGCGTCGTCGGCAGGCCCCGTACCGGGATCGAAGTATCGAGATCACGGCCATCCTGGATCGCTCCTCGGCAACCTACATCGTCCGAGATCAGGGCCCGGGGTTCCCGGTCGAGATCGTCAACCAGCCCTTCGACACCGAGAACCTCATGAGGATCGGGGGCCGGGGCCTGGTTCTCATCCGCACCTTCATGGACGAGGTCCGGCACAACTCCGCTGGCAACGAGATCACGATGATCAAGTACCGACAGAGCTCCACCCCGCCCGTGGCCCCACGGATCACGCCGTGATCAACGAGGCCGCGGCCTCGTCGAGGATCCAGGTGACCCGTTCGGCGGCGGTCTGGAGAAGCGAGCCGGGCACCAGAGGGGTCATGGGGCCCTCGACGGAGCTTGCCACCGCCTCGGCCTTGGCCGAACCGAAGGCCAGGATCAGGATTTCGCGAGCCGCGAGGATCGTCGCCACGCCCATGGTCAAGGCGCGCCGAGGCACGTCCTCCAGCTCGCCCCCGAAGTCCTTCGCGGCGTCTCGCGTGGTGGTCGGATGCAGCGAGACCACCCGCGTCCGCAGGGCCAGGGCATCCTCCAGGGACAGGTCCGCAGGCTCGTTGAATCCGATGTGTCCGTTCCGCCCGAGGCCGAGAAGTTGAAGATCGAGCCCCCCGTCGCTCGCGATCCACGACTCGAACTGGTGGCAATGCTCCGCGATCGCCCTCTCGGGCACGGTCCCGTCCAGGAGATGCGTTTGATTCGGCGCGATCCGGATGCACGAGAACAGATGCCGATGCATGAACGTGCGATAGCTGTTCGGATCGCGAGGGCTCATCGGGTAATATTCGTCGAGGTTGTAGGTCACAACCCCTTGAAAACTGATGTCTCCCTCGCGGTGACGCTGGACGAGTTCCGCATAGACCGGGATGGGCGTCGAGCCCGTGGCCAACCCGAGCACGGCCTTCCCCCGCCGAGCCCCGGCCAGGTCAACCGCCGCTCGGATCCGATCGGCGGCAAGGATGGCCGCCGCCTCGCGCTCAGACTCCGGGAAAATGATCGCGGTGCCGCCCGCGGTGTGGATCGTACGCGAGGGAAGGCTCATCGCTGGCCGACCCCCGCGAGCTGCCCCGAGGCCCGGTCGAGCTGCCCGTTGAGCATCCCCAGGGCGATCTGGATCGGATCCAGCAGCGGCATGGACGCCTTCCCCGGATCATATCGCTCCACCTGGAAAAGCTCGATCCCGACGAACGACTCCTCGGAACGGGCGCCGGAACGTCCCAGATTGTGGCCTTCGGACCATTCCCTCGCCAGCGCCGCATAGGCCCGGCCAAGGTGCGAGCAGTACTCAAAATAGTCGGTGATCATCAACTGCGACGCATGACAATGGATCGACCACTGCTTGGTCCGCTCGGCCTCGGCATCGTACGGGAAGTAGGCATTGGGGCGCGAGAGCGGGCCCCACGGGGTCCAGCCGGTCAGGATCAGGGTGTCCTGCAACTGCGCGCCGACCAGGCCGATGGCCGCCAGGGCCCGGGTCATGCGGTGGGCGAGGTGGGCGTCGGTCGCGGGGGGCAGGATGATCGCGCCGGGCCTCTTGGCCGTGAACCACTCGACGATCTTGTCGATATCCTTGGACGACGGCTTGTAGCCCGGCGAGCGGTAGGCGTCGAGCTCCCAGCAAACGGCCTCGGCCCCCAGGACTTCGCATTCGAGCCGGAACTCGTTCTCGCGGACCGAGACCTTTTTCTTCTCGTTCAGCCAGTGGGCGTCCACGTTGCGTTCGCCCGAGAAGACCAGGACCTCGATGACCGGCAAGCCTCGCTTGACGGCGTATTCCTGGATCAGGCAGGCCGCGGTGATGGCCCCGTCGTCGGCGTGGGGGCAGAGCGCCACGAGCGGCCGATCGTGGGAAACCACGCGACGAAGCATGTCGCGAACGTCATCGAGCTGGCCATGGGCTCCACTGCCCTCGACGCTGCGGAGCAGGCAATCAAAGGCGGGCTGCCATCGGGCACAGTCGGAGGGACCGAGCGAAGAATCCATGAGCGGCGAGGCTCCGGTCCGGGCGGCGGTACGACGTTCCTCCCGGAGGGGAAGAAGTCGCCGTGCTCTCGCGAGGTGGGTCAGGGTTGTTAGCTCTATTGTTCAGCCTGGAACGCGACTCGTCAACTCCCGATCCACATTCGCGTTCCTCTACCCCTCACTTGCCGTTCGGGCCGATCGCTCCGGCGGGCCTCGAACCGGGAAGGGACCGGGAACCGGCGAGGCGATGAATAAAAAGGACGTCGGGCGGGAGACGCCTGGAGGCCAGTTCCACAAGATGCTCGTGATGGGTGAAGAACAGGACCTGGGTCCTCCGGGACACGTCGGCCAGGGTCGCCAGGGCCGCACACGCCCGCTCGTCGTCGAACTGGATGAGCAGGTCGTCAAGGACCAGCGGGAGCGCCGGGTGGGATTGCAGGTAGTAGTCGAGCAGGGCCAGCTTCAGGGCGAGGTAGAGTTGGTCGACCGTGCCCACGCTCATCCCCTTGATATCCACCGACGGCTGACCGTCGGGTCGAACGCCCATGAGGACCGTCTCGTCCTTCTCGTTCAGATCGACTCGGAGGTCCGCGAATGAGCCGAGGGTGAGCTTCGCGAAAAGGGCTCCTGCGCGTTGCAGAACGGGGGCCTGATTCTTCTTGCGGAATTCCTCGATCGCGTCGCGCAGGAGGGCCCAGGCCAGGCGCAGATGGACGTAGCGATCGACCTCGGATTCCAGGCGGGCCATGAGGTGCTCGCAATCGGCCGCCGCCGACTCGGCGCGTGCGTGTCTCGCCGTGGTCTCGAGACCTCGCAGACGCTCCTGCTCCTCCCCGATCTGGGTGCTCAATGCCTGTCGCTCGGAGTCCTTTTCCTGGTGATCGCTCTCCAGGGCCTGGAGCTTCGCGGGCAACGCGTCGCCGTCCTCGGCGTCGGCCTCCTCGGCGAAGTCGGGGAGGGATTTCCCCTGGGCCAGCGGGCGCAATCGTTCCTCGACCGTATGAAGAGTCGCCAGGAGATCGCGACGTGACGCCCAACGCCTCTCGACCTCGCGAAGCCCGTCGAGCGACTCGCACCCCGCCTCGCGGCAGAGGGCCGCGAGATTCTGCCGGACCCCGGCGATGCGGGCGACAAGGGTGTGCACGGCCTCGTCCTTCTCGTGATGTTGCTTGCCAAGCTGCTCCCTCTGCTGCTCGACGAAGTTGGCCTCCTGAAGGGTGCGGACGAGCCCGGCAACGATCGCTTCGGACTCGCGATCTCCCAGAGCCGGGGCGAATCGGGCCGCGAGCGAAGTGAGCCTGGCCCTGAAGGCCGACGACGCGTTTTCGGCCTCGCGGAGGATCTCCCGGTTTTTGAGGATGAGCTCACGTGCGAGGCTGAATTTCTCGATCGAGTCGACGAACTGCGTGACCTGCTCGTCCGTGGCCCCGGCGTCCAGTCCCAGGGGCTCGATGGCGCGGCCCCAGGACACGTCCCACGCCGCGAGCGCCCGGTCGGACTCCTCGAATCGGATCTGGGCCGCCGTCTTGCTGGCCTCGGCCTGATTTCGCGCCTTGACCTGCTCGCGGCGAGAGGCCGCCTCGTCGCGGATCAGACAGAGGATCTCGTGCCCCCGCGTGCGGGCCGCGGCGAGGGGCTCGCTGGCGACCACGGGCTCGCCCAGGGCAACGATCTCGCGATGGATCTCGCCGACATTCTGCGCGGACGTTTCCCGCCAGGATGCGACCTGCTCCGTCTTCTCCAGCAGGGCCTGGACCTTCTCGACCAGGCGACCGTGATCGGAGACCCAGCCGGTCATCTCCTGGGGGGAGCGCGGCGAGAGGCCCGAGGCCTTCCACGCCTCCAACCACTGTGATCGCAGGGCGTTTATGCGAGAGGTGGAGTCGTCTCGACGGCCGATCGCCAGGCTCAGCCGGGCCGCTTCGCGGCTCAGATCGGCGAGGTCGCGGACCTCCTCGGCGACCCTCGCGGCGTCCCTCTTGAGGCGATCGGACACCTCGTCGGCAAGACGTGTGGCCTCCTCGAAGGACTCGCCAAGATCCCCTCCCAGGGGCGGGCGATCGCTCTCGGGCAGAGGATTTCCGTCGCGCCAGGTGGCCTTGATGAGCCTCCAGCGAGCTTCCCTCGCGAGCCGGGCCTCGCGCAGCTCGTCCTCACTCGGGACCACGGCCTCGCTGCGTCGTTGCTCGATCTTGCCCCGCAGTTCGACGCGCCGGTCCTCGCACTTGTGGACCTCGCTCAGGACGACGCTGGCTTCATTCTCGAGTTCCGCCCATCGCGTCTTGAACGACTCGATCACGTCGGGCGAGGGCACCGCCAGCTGAGCCAGGCCCTCCGCCTCCCTGCCGGGTTCGCCCAGCCTGGCGACCAGTGTTTGGACCTCCCGCCGGAGCCGGGAAATGTCCTTTGCGCTCGATTCGATCAGGGTCGAGGGGTCGCCCGAGCCCTCAATGCGCTTGATGACCCTGGCCAGCTCGTCGGCGTTGCGCGGCCTGGGCAGGGTCGCGATCTCGGCTTCGAGGGCATCGACCGTCCTGCCGCTGGCGGCGATCTCCGCGTAGGCGGCCTCGCGCTCGTGCTTCAACGCGTGGCGATCGGTGCCGAGCTTGCGGATCTGGGCCTTGGCGTGGGCGGCGATCGCCGGGACCTTGGCGGTCTCGGGGTCGTCGTCGCGCCCGAGGTCCGCGAGATATCCGCGAGCAAGCACCATCGCGTCGTCTCGCGAGCGCGCCGCCTTCTCGCGATTCTCGGCCGCCTTCCGCTCGCTGCCCAGTTCCAGCTTCAGGGCCTCGATGGATTCGGAGGCCTCGTGGATCGGCGAGCGTGGGGGCAGACCGGCGAGGCTCTCGGCGAGCCTTTGGCGATCGATCTCCGCCAAGTCGCGGGCGATGGTGGCCTCGCGAAGCGTCTCCTCGAAGCGGCCACGGCGATCCGAGAAGTCGTCGGAGAGCTCGGGGACATCCTCCAGGTCGGCAAGACCTCGACGGATCTCCTTCCAGAGGGCCACGTCGGGCCCCGCACGCAGGATCCGCTCCAGGCGCTTCCGCTGCCGGTCGATCTCCGACCATTCGCGGTCCACCTGCTCCTTCATCCTCCGGAGTTCATTCAGGAGCGTCGTGTGCTCGGTCCAGTCGTTCCCCTTGATCGACTGGGCGAGGACCAGATTCCGGGCAGTCTCCAGATCCCCGAGAAGGAGGTTGATCTTGCGCCGGCCTCGGGGCAGGAAGAGCCCGTCCATCTCCTCTTCCAGCGATTTCTGATATTTACGCAGGCGGGGGAGGTCGAGGCTCGCGCCGAAGAGGATCTGCGAGAATTCGCCCGTGGTGTCGAGCGTGGCCTTCCTCCCCTCGGAGAGATTCACATGGTCGAGCGTGAACATGCGCTCGAAGGCGTCGGCCGTGATCCCGCCAAGGAACCGGGACGAGAGGGTCGCCTCGTCCATCTCGAGCTCGTCATCCGGCCCGAGGTACAGGGACTTCTTCGCCTTGCGACGGACGATCGAGAGCGCCTCCCCCTCGTGCCGCAGGGTGGCCCCGATGCGGAGCTCGGGGTAAGGGTGCAGGAAGTCGTCGGACGTCTGGGGCTTGATCCCGAACAGGAGCTGACGAAGCGCCCGCAGGGCCGAGCTCTTGCCGGCCTCGTTCGGTCCGAGGATCAGATGAAGCCCCTCCGTCCCGGCCGAGAAGTCCAGGGTCTGCCGGGTGAACGGGCCAAAGGCCAGGAGGTCGAGGCGATCGATCCTCATGAGGGGGTGCTGCCCGATTCCGTGAGGCCATTCAGCAGCTCAGGCGCCACGTGGTTCAGGGCCTCGCGAAGGCGAACGGGGTCGTCCACGGCGAGCCGGCCGGAACCATCCGACCAGCAGGCCGGGAGCTTCTTTTTGAGGTCGGCCATCAACTCGCGTCCCATCGCGGCAAGCCGCTCGTGGTCATCGCGGACCGCGTCGAGGTGGTCCATGAGCAGGCGGATGGAGGCCTCGGGGGATTCGAACCGCTTCTCGGGCTGGGTGTACGTCTTGACCTTTTCGACCCAGAGCCGGCCCCCGCCCACCTCGCGGGCCATGGCGCGGACCCCGGCTTCCATCGCCCGGGCTCGATCGGCGAGGCGATGATGGGCCTGGCACGGCCCGCGAAATTCCACGCGGACGGCGGTCGGCAGGCGGCCCTCGTCCGAGGCCAACGCCGCGAAGCGGTCGCGGGCCCGCTCGATCAGGTCGTCCTCGGTCTTCGCGCCCGAGGCGTCCACCACCTCGACCGCCCAGCGCATCACGTCGAGCGACCGGTGCGACATCCGCGTGACCTCACCCCGATCGACCTCAACGAGCACCGCGCCCTTGCTGCCCGTCTCACGAACATGACGCCCCTGGAGGTTGCCCGCGAAGACGATGGGAGGCTCGTTGGCCAGAAGTTCATACTGATGAATATGCCCCAGGGCCCAGTATCCGTACCCTCGGGCCTTCAGGTCCGCGAGCGAGCACGGGGCGTAGGCGTCGTGCCCTTCTCGCCCCTCCACGCAGGTGTGCAGGAGGCCGATATTGAAGAGCCCAGGGTCGGCTCGGGGGTAGCGATTCGCCAGGTTCTCGGTCACGGCGCGGGTCGCGAACCCCTGGCCGTGAATCGCCACGTCCCACTTCTCCAGCGTGAACGAGCCGGCCTGGTCCGTGGGGAAACTCTTCACGTTGTCGGGCATCTTCAGGTGCCGAGTCATCTGACTCTCGGCGTCGTGGTTTCCCCGGATCAGGAACACCGGGATGCCCGCGTCGCGGAGCCTCAAGGTCTGGTCCTGGAGGAAGAGGCACGCGGAGAAGTCGGTATGGTCCCCGTCGTACAGATCTCCCGCGATCAGGACGAACGCCACCGATTCCGCGATGCCCAGATCCACGAGGTTGGCGAACGCCCTGCGCGCGGACCGACGCACGTCGTCGGCCGGGCACCCGTCGTAGCGCTCCAGGCCGCGCAACGGGCTGTCCAGGTGGATGTCGGCCGCGTGGAGGAACTTGAACACGAGGACCTCAGGAGGGCTTCATCGCCGGGAGGCGAGCCCGAGTGTACGAGTGTGATCGCATGAACGCCGATATCGTGCTCGCCGGGGGCGGCGCTGTCAAGCGGAATCGAAGGCTGGAGGTTCCGCCACACGCTCATAAACCATGCGATTGCCAATCTTCGCCACGCAGCGCGAGGCCTCTGCCATCCGCAAACAATAGGCAACGCGGCGTGCGGAGGCGATCGGTCGATCGATGACCCTGGCCAGGTCCGTCGTGGTGAAGCCCCGGGGGAGCCCCTCGGGGATGAGCCTCCAGAGGTCGCCTGGGACTTGCAGGCGAGTGGTCACGCCAACGTCTCGCAGGTGGCGATCCACGACCACGTGCCCGGGCCATCGGCGCCGCGCGACGCGTATCTCGTCGATTTCGACTTCCATCACGTCGATCGTCAGGTTCGGGTGCGGAAAGAGCCGGATCAGGCCCATCAGGTCGTCGAACACGTCGGCGGAGTGGCCCCGCTTCGGGCTCATCCGCGCGGAGAGATCCGGCCCGTCGACCTTCAGCCTTCGGACCACCCGACGGCGGATGACCACGGGCTTGACCACGCGCACGCGATGATCGAGGAGGAGCCGAGAGAGCTTCGCCCGCAGAGGGGCGAGCGAGCCCGACTGCACCTCGACGAGCGTCCCGTCGGGGTCCATCGCGTCGATCCGGAACCCCTCAAGGCGGACTTCCTCGCGGCCTCCGACGTCCGGGCCGAAGCGCGACTTCAACTGGCGATGCAGAGTCGTCTCCATTCGCGTGGGCCTCCTGCCCTCACCAATCCGCGTTCGCGTCGCGTCAGCCCTCAATCTCAGGCAGCTCGTTCACCTCGGGGTGGAACGGTCCGAGCGGCTCGACGCCCAGGTCCCGGATCGTGGTGATCGCCACGAACGGAAGGGCGTGGGAGGCGAACGACTCGGCGGCCCCTTCGAGCCGGTCGAGCATCACGATCACGCACCCGACCTCGGCCCCGTACCCCTTGACCGCCGCGACCGCCTGCAAGGAGGAACCGCCGGTGGTCGCCACGTCGTCGAGGATCGCGACCTTCTGGCCCGGCTGCAATGAGCCCTCGATCAGACGCCCGGTGCCATGCCCCTTCGCCTCCTTGCGCACGAGGAACCCGCGGAGGTCCTGACGCCCGTAACGCGAGGCCAGGGCCAGCGTGGCTCCCACGATCGGGTCGGCCCCCATGGTCAGGCCCCCGACCGCGGTGATCTCGGGATGACGGCTGAGAACCTCAAGGACCCCATGCGCGACGGCCTCGGCCCCTTCGGCCGAGAGGGTCACGGTCCTTCCGTCCACGTAGTAGTGCGACTTTCGGCCGCTGGCCAGGGTGAACATGCCGGTCCTCAGAGCATCTCGCTTCAAGAGCTCCACAAGGCGAGCCTTCGCCTCCATCATCCACCCCCCCGCTAGGACCGTCGGTCAACCCGCCATGAACGTAGCAAACGAGCCCCATCGCCGCCACCATTAGGGCCCTCGAACTCGGACGAGGAAACATTCAACTTCGTCGAATCTTTCAGAAACGATTGAACTTTAGACGATCGTGGGTCGTATTCTAGAATGTCAGGGGTAATGCCAGGGACGGACACAGGTTGGCCTCTAAATCGTTCAAAGCGTCCAGATTTTTACTCAATCGTTCATGAGAATTGGACTTGATCGAGAATTATTCTCGAAAAATATCGAGCTTTTCCCCGGCGACCCCTTGGTTTTCGCCGAAAGAGCGACTAGACTGAAATCGTTCAAATCGTTCATCGAGGCGTGCGACGGATTATGATGACCTTGGACCCACTCTTGAAGACTCAGCAGCTCGCCGAGGCCCTCGGTGTGAGCATGAGCACGGTCAAGCGATGGGTGGATTCGGGAGCGATCCGTGCCACCAGGACCGTGGGCAAGCACCGCCTGGTCTCCCTGGCCGAGGCCATCCGGTTTGCTCGCGAGCAGGATCTTTCGCTGGCGGGGCTTGAGGCTCTGGCGGGGCCGATCGCGCCCGGGGTCGGTCGGGTCGACGACGAGGACCGCAACGCTTTGACCATCGCCCTGCGTCGGGGACGCCTTCCCGAGGCCAAAGGCCTGATGAAGTCGGCCTGTTCCGCCGTGGGCGCAGCTCGACTGGGCGACGACGTGATCCGGCCCTGCATGCAGCAGATCGGGCAGGACTGGTGCGAGGGGATCCTGGACATTTACCAGGAGCACCGCGCCACCCGCATCGTCGAGTCCGTCCTCATGGAGCTGATCGCCAGGGTCGTCCCGGCGACCCCTTCGCGAGGCCTGCCGCTGGCCATCGGGGCGAGCCCCGAGGGGGACCAGTATACGTTGTCGGGCCTGCTCTGCGAGCTGACCCTGCGGGAGATGGGGTGGGAGGTGGTCAATCTGGGCTGCAACCTGCCCCTGGCGTCCCTGGCCCGCGCGGTGCGTGTCCATCAGCCCCGGCTCCTCTGGCTCACGGTGAATCACCTGACGGATCGCGAGCAATTCGTGAAGGACTACCAGTCGTTCCACGAGCAAGCCTCCACGACGGGAGTCGCGATCTGCCTCGGCGGATCCGCCCTGGACGTTTCACTCCGCACGCGGCTGGTTGCGGCCAGCTTCGGCGAGCGATTGACGCACCTGGCCGAGTTCGCCCGCGGACTCGTGCCGAAGGATCGCCCCAAATCATCCACGATCGACCCTGACGACTCCGAACCGAGGGATTAGACATGCGTACCCATCGCACGGTCGGCGACGCCGACGGACTGACGGCCCTGGATAGCTCGGATACCGAGGTGCTCGGATCCCAGGAAGAGCGCAAGCTCCTTCAAGCCCTGTCCGAGTGCAAGGTGAAGCTCGCCGAGGCCCTCGCCAAGCTGCCGAACGACCGGCCCGGCGAGGAGGGGAGTGAGGCCGAGACCCTCGGCCACTACATCGCCCGCCTGCACATGGGCGACGGCCCGACCGAGGCCCGCCTGGGCGCGGTGGCCCATCGCTATGCCGAGCTCAGGTCCAAGCTCGCCCTGGCCAACATGAGGCTCGTGGCCCACGTGGCCAAGCGCTTCCGCGACCGGGGGATCGCCTACTCCGACCTGCTCCAGGAAGGATTCTGCGGCCTGCTCGAGGCC
>JANOBY010000396.1:0-13397 GCA_031411935.1 Planctomycetales bacterium
CGCACAGGCCGAGGCCACGCCCGCCGGCGGCAAGGCCCCCCACGTGGTCGAGCTCGAGGGCTCGCTGCGCCAGAGGTTCGGTACGCCGGTCCTGATCCGCGTGAAGGCCCGGGACCGCGGGCAGATCGTGATCGACTTCAATACCCGCGAAGAGTTCGATCGCGTGAGCGCCATGATCCAGGGGATGTAAGCCGCCCTGCATGAACCCGCTTCTGCCACGATCCAGGTGAGAGGTGACGGGTGCCACTGGTGGGCTTTCCCACCAGTGCCTACCCCGGGGCGGGGCCTGTCGCGTGGGCAACTGCTGCCACGAATCCCGGCTTCTTGGGCGGGTCGCAGGGAAAGCCCTCTCAGGGGCGTAAGGTGGGCTCATCCCACTCGGCGGAAATCGGCCAACGTGGCCATTCTGGACGACGCAGTCCGGCGGGGGACACGGGAAGGGGCCATGCCCCGGGATACTTCCCGGCCTGGATCATGCCTCACGCTTCCCATATCCGTCTCATCGTGGGCCAAAACGGGAAACGACCGATACGGCTCGTGCCTCGTCCGTTGGGCCCGCACTTGCCGGAAAGGCCAGTATTCGGGCCACCGCGAACGGAGAGGTCTCCGCGCCGGCTCCTGGCATCGGTGTTGCTACTGGGCAGGGTTTGAGCGATCCTCTGAACTCATTCGCCGCCCCTCGATGACGAGTGCCCATGACCCTCCTCTCCTCGCCCGTTGCCCCTCCTCGGTGTGCCGATGTCCTTAGCCGCCTCGCCGCCGAACCCGAGGGCGTGGAAGCCCTGCACGATGCGTTTGGCGACTTTTGCCACCTCGTCCGCAATCGCCTGAACAGTCTTCAGATCGGGGTCTATCTGGCGAGGACCACCGCCGACCCCCGATCCTCGGCCTGGCGAGACGTGGACGAGCAATGCCGGGCCGCGGTCCAGGTCATCGAGCTGTTCCAGTCCGTGTGCCGCCCGATGACCCTGCACCCGATCACGATCGGCCTGGACCTGGTCCTTCGGGACTTTGCGAACCGCTGGAGCCCGAAGTTCGAGGCGCGGGGCGTGGCCCTCCGGCTCGTGTGCCCTCCGCCGGACGAGCCCTCGCGTATCGACCCCACGCGGATCGCCCAGGCTCTCGACGCCTTCGTGGCCTGGCGTCTGGAGGAGGCCGAGGCCGGCTCCACCGTCGTGATCACGGGGCGATCCTGCCATACAGGGAGCCGAATCGCGTGGTCGGAGGGCGAGGCCGCTGGCAATATCTCTCGCGGGGCGCTGGGCCTGGGCCTGCTGAGTCGCGTGGCGGCGCTCCACGGCGGAAGGCTCGTGCCGACATGCGGCCCCGAATTGCACGTGGTCGTCGAATGGCCCAACGCGAGCGAGCCGGCCCGCCGCGACACGTCGGCTTGACCGCGAGCACGACAAAGCTTTAGGATCACTGCACCAGAGTGTGTGTTCGGGGCGTAGCGCAGCCTGGTAGCGCGCCTGCCTTGGGAGCAGGAGGTCACCAGTTCGAATCTGGTCGCCCCGACTTGCCGATCATCCCGCGTCAGCCGCGTGCCTTGATCCCGAGCGCCTTGATCCCGAGCGCCTTGAGCCGGGAGGCGAGGGTCGAGGGCTTCATCCCCAGCCGGGCCGCCGCGCCGTCGTGGCCATAGATCTTTCCTCGGGACTCGGCCAGGGCCGCGCGGAGGTTGTTTGCCTCGAAGGTGACCATCTCGTCCTGCGTGAGGATCCTGCCCTCGGTTGCGATTGCGGGAGAGGGCGGCTTCGGGGCGATCGGCGACGGGCCGAGGTCGAAGGCCATGCGACCGTCGGTCGAGACGATGCAGGCCCGTTCGAGCACATGCTGGAGCTCGCGGACGTTGCCCGGCCAGGCGTAGCGCTGGAGCACCTCGACGTTCGCGAGGGTGAGCCTGGGGCGAGCCCGACCCAGCTTGCGGGCGAACCGCTCGAGGAATTGCTCGGCGAGCAGGGGGATGTCTTCGCTCCTCTTGCGTAATGGCGGGAGCTCGATCGGGAACACGTTCAGGCGGTAGTAGAGGTCCCCGCGGAACCGCCCCGCCTCGGCCTCCGCGCGCAGGTCGCGATTGGTCGCCGCGATCACGCGGACGTCCACGCGGCGGGTCCGCTCCTCGCCCACGCGCTCGAGCTCCCCCTCCTGCAGCACTCGCAGGAGCTTGGCCTGGAGGTCGAGCGGGATCTCGCCGATCTCGTCCAGGAACAGCGTCCCGCCGTCGGCCAGCTCGAACCGGCCCGCGCGGTCTCGCAGAGCCCCGGTGTAGGCCCCCTTCGCGTGGCCGAAGAACTCGCTGTCGTAAAGCTCGCGGGGGATCGCCGCGCAGTTGACCTTGATCAGGGGCCGGTCGGCGCGCCGGCTGCGGCGATGCAGCTCGCGGGCCACGACCTCCTTACCCGTCCCGCTCTCGCCCAGAATCAGCACCGAGGAGTCCGTGGGCGCGACCAGCTCGATCTGACGGGCCACGGCCCGGAGCGAGGGGCTCTCGCCCACCAGGTCGCCGAAGCTGGCGGTCTGCCGGACCTCCTCGCGGAGATACTCGTTCTCCAACTCGAGCCTCCTGCGCAGCGACTCGATTTCCTCCACGGCGCGGGCGTTGGCGATCGCGGCGGCGAGATGGTCGGCGATCATCCTGAGCCACGAGAAGCACGCCTCGCCGGGCCTCTGCCGGGCGAATACGCCGATCACACCCAGGACGCCCCCGCGATGGACCAGGGGATGCCCGGCGAACGAGGCGATCCGCTCGCGCACGATCCACCCGGGGTCGGCCACCCAGGCGTGGTCGACACCCACGTCGGGGACCTCCAGGGACTGCCCCTTGCTGGCGATCAGGCCCACCTTGCGGACACCGATCGGGAACCGCCGGAATCTGCCTTCGTGCCCATCCCACGAGCCCTCGCCCGGATCGAGCGAGCGCCCCGCGCTTGCCACCAGGTGCAGGCAGGTCCGGCGGTCCGGGCACTCCGCCGCAAGCCGGCATGATCCGCAGTCCTCGGCGCGAGGCGGCTGGATCAGCCAAACGCGGACCAGGGCCACCGCCGGCGACTCCGCCAGGCGTTGAACCGCGAGCGGCAGGAGGTCGGCCAGCAAGTGGTGACCCGCCAGCTCCAGCAGGATTCGCTTCGGATCCACGATCAGGTCGGGAGACTCGGGCATGGGCATTCCTCGATAATCACGAGATCTCGCGAAAAGACAACGAAATTTCGCGGAGCCGCGAGATTTCGTGATCGATGTCGACACTCACGCCGCATTCTAAGTCGTTGAGGGGTAATCTCTTGGTTCTCGGTGAACGGCTTGGCACGGGACGTGGATTGATGGGGCGTGGCCGCTCCGACAGACGCTCTTCTCAACAAGGAGACTCGATCATGCCCCGCATGGCACCCCTCGAACCCGAGACTACGCAGGGCCCGGCCCGAGACCTCATGGAGAGTGTCCAGCAGAAGATGGGCAGGGTGCCCAACATGATGAGGACCATGGCCAACGCCCCCGCCGTGCTCGACGCCTACCTCGCGTTCAGCGGGAAGCTGGACCGGGGGCACCTGCCGGCTCGGCTCCGCCAGCAGATTGCCCTGGCCGTGGGGCAGGCCAACGACTGCCAGTACTGCCTCGCCGCGCACTCGACCATCGCGAAGTCCGTGGGCCTCACGTCCGACCAGATCCGCGACAGCCGGCTCGGCACCGCGATCGACCCCAAGGCCGACACCCTCATCCGGTTCGCCCGCAAGGTTGTGACTGATCGCGGGAAGGTCGCGGATGCCGACCTCAAGGCTGTGCGAAGCGCCGGGTTCGACGACGAGGCGATCGCCGAGGTCGTGGCCCACGTGGCCCTGAACATCTTCACCAACTACTTCAACCTCGTGACCGATCCCGAGATCGACTTCCCCCGTGCCGAGCCGCTCGCCTGATCTGGAGGAGACATCCATGGCCGCGAACGCATCCCCCCCGACCGTGATCGCCCCGCCGTTCACCCACGAGACCGCTCTGCGCAAGGTCCGCCTCGCCGAGGACGCCTGGAACTCCCGCGACCCCGGGCGCGTGGCCCTGGCCTATTCCGAGGACTCGATCTGGCGGAACCGCGGCGAGTTCGTCACCGGGCGCGACCAGATCCGCGCGTTCCTCGCGAGCAAGTGGAGCCGCGAGCTCGACTATCGCCTCGTGAAATCCCTCTGGGCGTTCACCGTGGACCGGATCGCGGTGAGGTTCCAGTACGAGTGCCACGACGCCTCCGGTCAGTGGTTCCGCAGCTACGGCAATGAAATGTGGGAGTTCGACGAAAGGGGCCTCATGCGGAGACGCGAGGCCAGCATCAATGACCTGCCCATCCAGGAATCGGACCGCAAGTTCCTCTGGCCCGCCCCCGGCCCGAGGCCCGCTGACCACCCCGGAATGGACGCCATCCAGTGACCCAACCCTCCCCTGAACATGGAGACTCGACCATGACCACGAGCCGGATCCTGAGCACAAGCGCCGCCCTCCTCATGATGATCGTCCCCGCCATCGCCGCGCCGGGGGGCCCCGCGGTCCACCACAGGACTGCGAAGGTCGGGGGCCTGGAGATCTTCTACCGCGAGGCCGGACCGAAGGACGCCCCCGCGATCCTGCTTCTCCACGGCTTCCCGACCAGCTCGCAGATGTTCCGCAACCTGATCCCCGCGCTGGCCCAGAACTATCATGTGGTGGCCCCCGACTACCCGGGCTACGGGCACAGCTCCATGCCCCCGCACAAGGAGTTCGCCTACACCTTCGACAACCTCGCGAAGGTCATGGGGGAGTTCACCGAGACGGTCGGGCTGAAGTCGTACGCTCTTTACGTCCAGGACTATGGCGCCCCGGTCGGCTATCGCCTCGCCACGGCCCACCCCGAGCGCGTGACGGCGATCGTGGTCCAGAACGGCAACGCCTATGATGAGGGGCTCGACAATGAGTTCTGGAAGCCCATCAAGGAGTACTGGGCTCACCCCGAAAGCCGCGAGAAGCGCGATGCCCTCCGGGGCCTGCTCACCTACGACGCCACGCGGTGGCAGTACACCCACGGAGTCCCCGACCCCGAATCGGTGAGCCCCGACGGCGCCGCCCATGACCAGTTCCTGCTCGACCGCAAGGGGAACGACGAGATCCAGCTCGACATGTTCCTGAGCTACGGGAGCAATCCGCCCCTCTATCCGAAGTGGCAGGAGTACTTCCGCACGCACCAGCCGCCGATGCTGATCGTGTGGGGCAAGAATGACAAGATCTTCCCGGCCGCGGGGGCCGAGCCCTACAAGCGAGACCTCAAGAATCTGGAGTTCCACCTGCTCGACGCCGGCCACTTCGCGCTCGAAACCCGGGGAGATACCATCGCCGGGCTCATGAAGGACTTCCTCAGTAAGAATGTGAAAGCGAAGTGATCGCGACCGGCGCCGCGCGGGGCGCCACCCTGAGTTTCCGGCGACTCCCGGAGGTGGGGCTCCTCGCGTCGGGGAGCCTCGGCCGCCCGCCCCCAACTTTGAGAGGGTTCAGCTCATGTCCGCTGCTTCGAGCGATGTGGCCTTCACTCACGCGGTCAAGGCGATCCAGACGAGCAAGGGGTCTCGCCGGGGCTATGCCCGGATGGAGCAGGAGGGCGGGTGGCAGACGCGGGTCACGCCCGACCTGACCGACTTCCTGGCCGAGCTCGACATGTTCTACCTGGGAACGGCGAACGCCGCGGGACAGCCCTACATCCAGTACCGCGGAGGCCCCGCCGGGTTCCTGAAGCCCATCGACGATCGTACCCTGGCGTTCGCCGACTTCGGCGGCAATCGCCAGTACATCACCCTGGGGAACCTGTCCGAGAATCCCCGGGCCTTCCTCTTCCTGATGGATTACCTGAATCGCCGCCGGGTCAAGCTCTGGGGCACGGCCGAGGTCATCGAGGATGATCCGGAGCTTCTGTCTCGACTGGCCGACCCGTCCTATCCGGGCAAGGTCGAGCGGGCCATCCGATTCACGATCGAGGCGTGGGACACCAACTGCCCCCAGCACATCCACCAGCGGGTCCGGCTCAGCCGGGTCGCGTCCTTGGTCGAGGAACTTCAGGAGAAGGTCCGCACCCTCGAGGTCGAGATCGCCAGGCTGTCGGCAAGCGGATCCGGCGTCAGCGCTCCGTGAGCACCTCCGCGAGGGCTTCCCTGAGCCCCGGGAACCGGAACTCGAAGCCTTCCTCGGCGAGCCTCCGGGACACCACGAACCGCCCGTAGAGCGCCAGCTCTGGATCCGTCCGTAGGAGCAGAGGCGCACCGAGGCGGACCATCCAGGCGAAGGCGGGCAGGCCGATCGGGACCCTCAGGACTCGTCGAAGCTCGGCCATGAACTCCACCTGAGGGACCGGATTGGGGCTGGAGGCGATATACGGCCCCTGCATGGACGGGTCGGACAGGGCCCGCTCGAAGAGGCGGTTCATGTCGTCCTCGTGGATCCAACTCATGCCCTGCGTGCCCGCCCCGATCTTGCCTCCGAGCCCGAGCCTGACCAGCGGGACGAGGCGGGACAGGGCACCCGACCCGGCCCCTCGATCACGGCCGACCACGAAGCTTGTCCTCAGCACCACCGCGCGTTGCGAGGGCAGGACGCTCGCCCGGAATTCCTCCTCCCACGCCTTCCCTACGTCCGGCGCGAGGCCGTAACCGAACGGGGAGTCCTCGGTGCAGACGAGGCTCGGCGGGTCGCCGTAGAGGTGGGCGGTGCTCATCTGGACCCAAACTGGGGGCGGGTTCGGGACCGCGCGAACGGCCTGCCCGAGGACCCGGGTCGATTCCAGTCGGGAGCGGAGGATCTCGTCCTTGTGGTCGGGCGTCTTGACCACATCGACGCTCCTCCCGACGAGGTTCACCAGCCCCGCCGCTCCGTCGAGCACCGAGGTCCACGGGCCGAGCGACCGCGCATCCCAGCCCACATGACGCCAGGGGCCTCGCGGCTTGGGAGGGGTGCGGGAGAGGACCACAACCGACCGGCCCGAGGCCGCGAGGCGGGTTGCGAGCGACACGCCCAGGAAGCCGCTCCCGCCCGCGATGACGATCGGTCGGGAATCCTTAGCTTCATCGCTCATCGCCGTCGTACGCCTTTCGTCTCAGTACGAGTCGCCCGTTCCACGTGAAACGGTGGCGACCGAGATGGGAGGCCGACCCAGGCGGGTATTCAGCTCGTCGAGCATCTCCGAGGTCTTGCTCGCGCCGATCCGCTCGCAGCCGAGCTGCGCCACGCGGATCGCGCCGTCGAGGGTGCGGATCCCGCCCGCGGCCTTGAGCTTCACGTGGGGCGGCGTGACCTCGCGCATGAGCTTCAGGTCCTCGTCGGTCGCGCCTCCTGTGCCGTAGCCGGTGGAGGTCTTCACGTAGTCGGCGCTGACCTCGCCGCAGATCTTGCAGAGGCGGGAGATCTGGGCGGGGCTGAGGTAGCAGTTCTCGAAGATAACCTTCACCAGGGCCTTGCGCGCGTGGGCGGCCTTCACGATCGCGCCGATCTCGTTCTGGACGGGGCTCCAGTCGTTCCCCAGGACCTGCCCGATGTTCACGACCATGTCGAGCTCGGTCGCGCCGTCGTCCAGCGCTCGCTCGGCCTCGAAGACCTTCACCTCGGTCGCATGGCCGCCGTGGGGGAAGCCCACGGTCGTCCCCACGCCGACTCCGGTGCCGGCGAGGATGCCGGCCGCGAGCTTCACGGCATAGGGCTTGATGCACACGCTCGCCACGTTGTAGGCCGCGGCCAGGCGGCAGCCCTCTTCGAGGTCCTTGTCCGTGAGCGTGGGACCGAGGAGCGAGTGGTCGATCCTCTTGGAGATGAACTCGTAGGTCAACTGCATGGGCGGAATCCCGGGTCGAGCGCTAGAATGGGTCGGAGCGAGAGACCACGATTGTGACGACCGCCCGCGCCGGCGGCAAGCTCGCATTGGAGGTACCCGAGATGATCCGCGAAACCGTGGCCGTGGTCGGGGCCAGCACGAACCGATCCAAGTACGGCAACATCGCCGTGAGGGCCTACCGCGACGCCGGATTCGTCGTGTACCCGGTCAATCCCCGCGCGCACACGATCGAGGGCCTGAAGACCTATCCCAGCCTGGACGCCCTGCCCGTCGATCGCCTCGATCGCGTGAGCCTTTACGTCCCGCCCGCGATCGCATTGCAGGTGCTGGATCAGATTGCGAAGAGGCTCGTCCGCGAGGTGTGGCTCAATCCCGGAACCGACTCCCCCGAGGTCCTCTCACGCGCCGAGGAACTCGGACTGAACGTGATCCGCGCGTGCAGCCTCGTGGCCATGGGGGCGAGATGACCGGGCAGGGGGCGTCCAGACGGGAGGACATCGACGCGAGTCACCTACCCGATGCGGCCGCTCGCGAGCGATCGAGAGGCATGGCGACGCTCGCCCGTTGATCGCGTCGGCGGGACGACGATAGACTCGCGGATTGGAACCGTCGGGGAGGCGTACGCCATGTGCTGGATGATCTACCTGGCCTCCGATTCGCCTTTACCCACGTCGGCATGGGACGAGGCTCGTCGCGGCTTCCACGCGACGGAGCTCTCGGACCACGATCAGCCGGTCCGCCGTCAGTTCTCGAAGCCTTTCGTCTATCTCATGGGCTCCTACCAGGGATGCGGGTGCGGGTTTCAGTACGGCGAGAGCGAGGAGTATCACGATGACCCCGAAGCCCTGGCCGCCGCCGTGGTCTCCCGACGCGACCTCGCGGGGTACATGACGGAGGCCCTGCGGCATCAATCCGAGCTGGAGATGTACGTTTGCTGAGCCGGCGATGAATCGGCCGAGCCCGAGACTCGCGGCACCATCTGCCCGACGGATCTGACCGAGAATCACTATTTCTTCGGCGAAAGGGAGTGGTTCGCGGTCAAACGATCTCGCGAGTGAATTTCGCGACTCGCAAGGATTCGGCCGCGATGGCCGCCGTCTCCGGGATCGGGGGCCGTTTGGCGGCGAGGTTGGGCCGGAAGACCATGAGCAGGACCAGCGGCAGGTACATGACGACCAGGGTCCCCCCCTCGTCCAGATACCAGAACTGGCTGGCCACCAGCAGTGCGGCCGACAGGGCAACCAGTTCGCCGAGGTTCTTGCCCCCGGGCCAGACCGTGGTGGCGAGCGTCATGGCCCCGTAGGCGATCAGGACGGGCAGGCGATAGCTCGGGTCGATTCCGGTCCAGAAGGACCCGGCCTTCGGCGTCTCGACCCACGGCAGGAGCCCCACGCCCGCGAGATCGCGCGCACCCAGGGCCCTGGCCCACACGGCCAGCTCGGGCACGTTCCAGGCGAGGGCCCCGCAACCGGCGACGGTCACCACCGCGATGATCGCGAACCGCGAGAGCCCGCGCCCCCAGAAGAAGCCGGTCCAGAGGGGGAGTAGCCCGATCGCCGCGGGCATCCAGCCCGCCGCCAGGCCGATGCACAGGCCGGCGAGCGCGGGTCGACGATAGGCCGCCACCGCCCCCACGATCAACGCCGCGGGGACGAGCTGGCCGCCGTCCACCAGCGCGAGCCGGGTGTAGGGGAGGATCAGGTAGCAGGCGGCCATGGCCATGCCCGCGATCGGCCTCTCGAAATGCTTCCACCCGACGCCCAGCAGCCCCAGCACGATGGCCAGGTGGGCGAGGCTCGCCAGGACTCTCGCCACGATCACCTCGGCCGACCTGCGCCGGAGCACCGGGGGCAAGGGGGTCTGGCTGAGCACCCGCTTCACGGTCGCCGAGCCCGCCCCCGGGGCGGGGGCGGGCTCGGGCTCGTCGCTCTGCGAGTGCGGGTCGGCGGGATTGCGGGCCGCGCCCTGGTCCACCGGCAGGCTCACCGTCTCGATCAGGAGCAGCCCCATCATCCCCACCGCCAGGCACGCCAGCCCCGAGAACGTGAGGTTGGGCTCCAGGTGGGGCCGCCGGGGCATGCCCAGGTCGATAAAGCAGCGCACCATCCACAGGCCCGAGCCCAGGAACAGCCACACGAAGGCCCACCACGGCTGCACCGACTCCACCCCCACCAGGCGCATGAGCCCCGGCACGAGCGCGAACAGCAAGATCAGGTCCAGGTTCCGGACGCTCCAGAACCGGCCGAACTTGAAGAAGATCGTGAGGCAGCCGATCATCGTCAAGAAGAGCCAGACCTGCGGGCCAAGCCCCAGGTCGGCGACCAGCGATCCGCTCACAAACGACCCCTTGGGCAGGACGTGCGAACACGGGAAGGGGACCCAGAAAGGCCAGACGCTCCGCGTCGCCCATCTTACGAGGCCCGGCAGGATCGACGCAACGGCCTGGAGTGCCTCAATCCTTCACCACCACGAGCAGGACCGCGTAGACCACCACCCAGATCATCCACGCGATCGAAACCCCCCTCCCGAAACGGTCGATCCAGCCCGGCTCGGCCTTCCACCGCCCCGAGACGAAGAGAAGGACCCACGCCACGGGTGTAGCCAGGAGCATGGACCCGATCCAGACTTGCTGGAGACTCCGCAACGATACGGAGTAGACGAGCAGGCCCAGCGGCACGACCAGCAGGGGCGCGAGACATCCCAGGAAGCCAGGTTGATCCAGGAGTTCGCGCACGGGAGGGCGGGGTGACCTCAGGCGAAACGTGATCGAGCAGAGCATCAAGGTCGGGAAGATGCCCACGCCGAGTGAATGGAGGAAGACGAGCCACCACAACGCGACCTTGCCCCGGTTCGGGGTGGGACGGATCCCATGACCCCGGTCCACGGATAATCCCGTGGCGAACGTGTCCGTCGTGTCGACCGCGCTTACGCAGCCGACATTCGTCATCGCGAGCCCCGTCCAGAGCAACGCGCTCAGGAGCAGGGGAATCGCAGAGCGGATCGGAAATTGTCGGCGGATCGGTGGGGGATCCCGTCCGTCGGGGTGCGGCTCGGAGTCGTTCACGAGCGAGTCCTCCCCCAGGTCCATCGCGTCTCTAAGTGCGACGGTTTTGGTTGCGTCACATCGGGACCGTCACCGGTACGAGGAGAAAGAGCATCGCCGAGATCACCCACAATATGGCGATGTTCCAACCCAATCGATCGATCCACCCGGGCTCGGGTGCCCATGATCGCGTGACGGTCAGGAGGATCCAGGTCAGCGGGGTGGCCAGCACACCTGCCCAGAGTCCTATGTTGCCGAAATAAATAACCGGTGAAATCACCATCAGCGCGAGGAGCACGACCATGGGCGCGGCACATCCCGCGAACCCAGGCTGACGGATCAGGGCACGCAAAGGAGGCCGAGGTCGACGCAGCCGGAGGATCACAAATGCGGGATGTAGGAACGTGAAACTACCGAGCAACAGAGCGTTCCCAAAAGTCAGGAAGGCGGCCCCCCACGCGGGCGTCCCGAAGAGATAGACTTGCCAGTCCTCCCAGGTGAGCAGTCGGGCAATGGGGATCTTCCGTGCGGCGTCAAATAGCATGACAAGGCCCGACCGTGCGAGCGCCAGCCAAAGGGCGAACGCAACGATGAGGATCATCCCGTCGCCGAGCGTGAACCGACGACATCGGGGGGGGCCGATGGAGTCTTCGGGGTTCGTCGTGAAGCCGATGAGCATGAACGGGCGCCTCGGGTCGGACGGTCGCGACGACAGCGGTGGTGCGATCGCCTCAATCGGCGTCGAAGGGCGCGGGCTCGCCGTTGATCTGCGCCAGGGCGTTGCGGGCGGCGCGTTGTTCGGCGTCCTTCTTGTTCGGCCCCCAGGCCGGGGCGTAGGCGTTGCCCGCGATCGAGGCGGCGATCTTGAAGCACTTGGAGTGGTCGGGGCCCTTCTCGTCGAGCAGCAGGTAGAGGGGCGTGGCCGCGAACTGCTTCTGCGCGGCCTGCTGCAGGGTGCTCTTGAAGTTCACCCCCGAGTGCCCGCCCGCGGTGTCGTCGATCTCGGGCCCCATGTGACGCATGACGAACTTGCGGGCCGCGGCCATCCCTCCGTCGAGGAAGATCGCCCCGACGAGGCTCTCGAACAGATTCGCCAGGACCGATTCGGGCGTGGATTCCTGCCCGCCCATCCCCTTGCCGGTAATCAGGAACTCCTCGAAACCGAGCTTGCGCGAGATC
Organism: Planctomycetales bacterium; assembly: GCA_031411935.1. Classification (GTDB taxonomy): domain Bacteria; phylum Planctomycetota; class Planctomycetia; order Isosphaerales; family Isosphaeraceae; genus JAQGHR01. The sequence continues at coordinate 12,045 of JANOBY010000396.1, forward strand.
CTGGCGCAGGTGCGTCGCGAGACCACCACCGACTTGATCTTCGTGAGGTCACCTTCCAGCGATCCGGGGAAGTCCAGGTAGAGCGCCTCGCACACGATCGCGCCGAGGATCGCGTCGCCCAGGAACTCGAGCCGCTCGTTCGACGACAGCCGATGGTCCGCGCCCGAGGAGTGCGTGAGCGCCTCGCGCAGGGGGCCCAGGTCGCGAAACTGGTAGTCGAGTGCCTTCTGGCACAGGTCCAGGAAGTCGAGCACGGGTTCGGCGGGAGCGGGGTCGGGCATGGAGCGGATCGCAAGATTTCGCGAGGGGCGTGGGCCATCAGAGTGCGAGGCTATCGCCGCCGGACCGGCATGTCAACGACGCGTGCTCTCCCTTTGACCCCACCCTCGGGGATCGGTTACGATCGGGGTTGAAATCAGCGTCGCGTTCCGATCAACCGTACCGGCCCGAGGGTTTGCCGCCGTGGTCCCCGCCAAAGACTTCAAGAGGAGGATGGTCGTCGAGATCGACGGCGCCCCTCACATGATCGAGCACATCCAGGTCCAGACCCCCTCGGCCCGAGGCGCGGCCACGCTGTACAAGATCAAGGCGCGCAACCTCAAGACCCGCAACCGAGTCGAGAAGTCGTACAAGGGCACCGAGAGCCTGGCCGAGTCCAGTTTCGAGCGCCGGCCCGTCCAGTACCTCTACCGCGACACCGACGGCTTCCACTTCATGGACTCGGCCGACTTCAACCAGTTCAGCCTCCCCGCGGCCGACCTGGAAGAGCAGTCGATCTACATGACCGAGAACATGGAAGGCGTGGACTCCCTGGTGGTGGACGACGAGGTCATCGGCATCGAGATCCCCGACACCGTGGACATGGCGATCGTCGAGACCGCCCCCGGAGTCAAGGGCAATTCGGCCACCGGCCGGACCAAGCCCGCCAAGCTCTCCACCGGCGTGACCATCCAGGTCCCCGAGCACATGGACGAGGGCGTTGTCGTCCGGGTGGATACCCGAACCGGGGAATATCTGGGTCGCGCCACTTGAGGTTGGCGAGCCACAAGCCTGGCGGCGAATGAATGCACCCGGATGAAGCAGCGACGATTCATGCATTCCTCGCCCACGCCTGTAGGTCGCGATGGTTGGACAAGCTTGCCTCGGCCCGCCATCGCTCACACTTTCTCGATCGCCTCAACCATTGTACTGACATCAATGAGCGGTTCGCCTGTCCCACGGGCCTGGGTATCAATTCGGTCGCCGCACTCATTGCGCGGGGTGCGCCGACGCATTGCCGGGTGATTTCGGCGATCGCTGCCATCGATGGACAAGACCTTCCTCTCGTCGAGGCTGTGGAGCAGGCTGAGCTCG
>JANOBY010000397.1:0-2047 GCA_031411935.1 Planctomycetales bacterium
AAGGCTCGGCTGGTGATGGCCGCGGACTTCCAGGCCCATCTCGTTGGCGCAGGCGGCCCTCACGAATCCGGCCAGGGTCGCGGTCTGGCCCTTCCAGCCAAACCTCCCAAGCTTGCCGTCGCGCAGCCGGCTCACGCGCCCGCTGATCTCGGGGAAGGCCGAGAAGGTTCGGGCCTCGGCGTCGAGCAGAACCTTGTCGGGGATCGCGTCGATCCTCCCCGCGCCGAAGAGCGCCGGGGTGCTGCGACGGGACTTCGTCAGGGCCATCGCGTCGTCGCGTGTTTGGATGAACTGGTAACGGCCGATCTCCTCCAGCCGCGTTTCGTCGGCCTTCGCGTTGGCGAACCGATGGAGGACGATGCTCGTTCGGCCTCGGAACGCGGGGTGGAGGTCTTCGGGATGGCCCTGGAAGATGGCGTTGGAGCACAGCTGGGCCGGATCCACGGTCTGAACCGAGAGGATCGTCACGTTCTTCGCGTTCTCCCCCCCGCCTCCGGGAGCTCCCTGGTGATGGCACCCCACGCACGACCGCTCGTTGAACAGCGGGCCCAGGCCGTCCCCTTCTCCGGGAGCGGGCACGGACGGGGTCCAGATCCTCTCGAACAGCTCGCGAGCCTCGGCATACTCGCGGCTGACCGTCCCCCGGGGCGGCGGCCCCTCCCCTGCCCTCGCCGGATCCGCCCCGAGCGGGACGAGCAGGCTGGCCGAGAGCCCCACGATCCGACCCGCGGCCCAGAACCGAGCACGACGCAAACGCATGGCGACACCCTCCCCTTCCCGTGAAGGCGCGAGCCGGCGACCGCGGCAAGGGGCCGCGGATCGACGGAGACCAAAATTCTCGCATGCCGATATCCACCGGCATGACGCATGAAGACGCGAACGCCCGAACGTCCACGAAAGGGGACGCCCAGGCCCGGTCAGGTTTCCTCGCGAAGCATTCGGGATGACGAGGGCCGCCCCTGGGTTATTCGCTTCGCCTTCGCATTCGAGGAGGGGAGGCTCGGACGCATCCGGCGATCGGCCCTCGCGGTGAGGGCCCGCGGGGGCCGATCCCTCCGGGCTCAGGGTTGGCCGGGCTCGTCGTAGGGTGTCACTTTCAGGTCGCCCAGGGCCTTCACCTCGCCGGGCTTCACCGTCACGTCGCGGAAGAGGCGGCCGACGAGAGCCTCGGTCTCGCTGGCGCCCCCGCTGTAGTGGAGTCCCGGCACCAACCCGCCGATGTGGAATCGGGCGTCCCGGTCGCAGGGGATCCCTCCGCCGACGTCTCCTCCGGGCAGCAAGCCCGAGTCCTCCAGGGTTCGCCCTTCCCCTCCGCTCTCATTGGAGACGCCCAAACCCCTGCGGGGTTGCCCGCCGTCGTCCACGATCCGCCCGGTGATCTCGCCCCAGGGCTGGAGCGCGAGGCGTAGGGGCTCGATCTCGTCCCCGTTCAGGACGATCGACCCTACGAGCTTGCGCCCGCTATGCGTGACGGTCACGCGACGCTTCTGCCCCGGGGCCAGGGCGCGGACCTCGATCTCGGAGGACTTCTGATCCTGCTGGCTCGTGAGGAAAAGACCGTCCACGCCGCGCACCGTGGTGTTGCCGATGGGCCGGCCCTCGGGATCCACGGCCGTGATCCGCAAGGTCCGGCCGGGATCAACCTGTAGGTCCAGGGTCGCGGGCCTGTCGATCGACTCCGCGCGGTACTCCCCCACGGCGTGGTAGTTCGTCATGATGTGCGACCTCGGGACGGACGTCGAGAAGCCGTCGCGCTTCTCGTCGAAGCCCGCGATCTTCTCGGCGCCCGTGACCCCGCGATGACGCCCGCCCTCGACCCGCACCGCGAGAATCCCTCGACCGGGCACGACCACCACCTCGTACTGCCCGACCTCGCGGGCGCTCTGGTGGGCGTTGGTGTCCTCGTATCCCGGAAAGTCGGCCACTCGGGGATTGTCGGCGAAGGTCGCGGCGGTCACGAACGAGATCGCGACGGGCTCGCCGGTGACCTTATCCTTGACTTTCCCTCGCAGGACCACCCCGCGCCGGATCGCCAGATCGACCGGCC
>JANOBY010000398.1:0-22553 GCA_031411935.1 Planctomycetales bacterium
ACTCAGGTCCGTCGGCGGCCAGATCCGAAGCATGAGCGATGGCACGTCGATCGTGCCCTGGGCCGATTGGGCCCGCGCGTTCCGAAACCACTCTTGGGTCAGGAACAGAGGACTCAACTGGAGTTGCCAGGCGGAGACGGCGAAGAGCGAAATCTGCACGAGTCCCGCAACGACAAGTGCCCCCCACCTCCGGCGGATGGCCATGAAGATCAGGTAGGGGGCGACCATCGTCGGCTTGATCAGGGCCAGGCCCACAAAAAGGCCCGAAAGCACGCACCGCGTTGAGAACGCCTCGGCTCCGACCAGGAACGCCAGCGGGAGCAGGTGAAACTGGCCGAGGGCCATCCCTCCTCGGGAAGGCTTGCTCGAGACGATCGCGAGGGCAAAACTCGCCCGAATCCAGTCCGGCCATTGGCTCCCCCACCGCATCAGGATTCCAACGCTGATTGCAATCAGGGCCGTCAGGTTGAGCCCGATCCAGAGGCCGCGACGAAGTTCTTTCGAGCTCGTTGGCACGGCGATCGCGAAGAAGGGAAGGGCCGATGGAGGGTAGGTCATATCCTCCTGGTCCTGATAAGGATCCTTTGCGGCCTTGAACATCGAGGCCTCCTCGGCGCGACGTTCGAGGTCGGCGCTGTCTCTCCACCCGGTGATCACCCCATACGCCAGCGATCCGACGGCCACGATGGCCAGCGTCGTGAGGAGAATCGCCTTGAGGGCTAGGCCGAGCCGTGATGTTCGCAACGTGACCCCCAGGAACAAACCGGCCGGCGGCCCAGTTTCCGGCTCGACGGCTCCAACCAGAATCTATCGCTCAGCAACCGGCGTGACTAGCTCATCATGGTCGCCTGACCCGACCCAGAAGTTGATCAGGCGTTGTGACAACCGGAGCGAACGAGTACCTTCTCCTCGTTCGAAGTCCCGGCCCCGGCTGGATCGAGAGTTGCGATCTCTAGGTGCCATCTAGCCGTTGGAGCGAATACCCGAAGGCCATGCCGTCCCTCCTGGTGGGCACATCACGCCTGAAGTGGGGCCTGGGGAAAGGTTGAGAATGAAGGTCGTTGTCATCGCGTCCGAGGCCGTTCCCTTCGCCAAAACTGGTGGCCTGGCGGATGTGGCCGGTGCCCTTCCCCGAGCTCTCGCCTCGCTGGGCCACGAGGCCTGCGTGATCCTGCCCCGCTACCGATGCACAGAGTTGTCGGGGATCGACCTCGAAGATACGGGCCTTGTCGTGCGGGTCCCCATCGGCTCGCGAGAGATCGAGGGTCGCATCTTCACCGCGAGACTGCCCAATTCCACGGCCAGAGCGGTCCTGATCGACCAGACGACTTACTTCGATCGCGACGAACTTTATGGACGTCACGGGGCCGATTTCAGCGACAACAGCGAGCGGTTCATCTTCTTCGCCAGGGCCGCAATCGAGGCGATCCGCCTCCTGAATCTGAAGCCGGACGTGCTCCATTGCAATGACTGGCAGGCCGCCCTGATCCCGGTGTTCCTCCAGGAGTTTTACCGCCACCTTCCCGATTTCGAGGGGGTAGGAACCCTCCTGACGATCCACAACCTGGCCTACCAGGGCGTGTTCTGGCACTGGGACATGCCGCTCACGGGCCTCGACTGGCGCCTATTCAACTTTCATCAGCTCGAATTCCACGGCAAGCTCAACCTGCTCAAGGCCGGGATTGTCTTCGCCGACGTGCTGAGCACCGTGAGCCCCACCTACGCGAGGGAGATCCAGACACCTCAGCTCGGGTGCGGCCTCGACGGTCTGCTCCGCTCCCGCTCCGGAGATTTGCACGGGATCGTCAACGGGATCGATACGACGATCTGGAATCCGGCGAACGATAGTCTCCTCCCGTATCCCTATGACGCTCTCACCTTTCGGGAGGGCAAGGCGGCTTGCAAGTCGCAGCTCCAGCGCCGCCTCAATCTTCCTGAGCGACCGGACGTCCCTCTCCTGGCCCAGATCGGCCGGCTTGACCCGCAAAAGGGTTGGGACCTGCTGGCTGACGTCACCGATGATCTCCTGAGCGATGACGTGCAGATGGTCGTCCTGGGGGAAGGTCAGCCCCGATACCACGAGTTGCTCGATCATCTCTCGAATCGTCATCCTGGAAAAGTCCGCGCCGTGCTGGAGTTCCTGCCCCAACTGGCACGCCAGATTGAGGCCGGTGCGGACGTGTTCCTCATGCCGAGCCTCTACGAACCTTGCGGGCTGAATCAGCTCTACAGCCTCGCTTATGGGACCGTGCCTATTGTCCACTCCACGGGCGGGCTGGCCGACACCGTGGTGGACGTGAACGAGCAGTCGCTCGCCGACGGAACCGCAACGGGGTTCGCGTTCGATCGCCCGCACGCGGACGCATTCCGCCAGGCGCTTGGCCGCATGAAAGCTCTTTGGGCCGATCAGGACGCCTGGGGAAAGCTCGTTCACAACGGAATGACCCGCGATTTCTCCTGGACGGCGAGTGCTCGCGAGTACGTCCGCCTCTACGGGATCGTGCAGGAGAAGGCCCGCCTACGTACACTGGTCTGAGCCCGGCAGACACGGGCCGATCGCGAAGCCTGCTGAGAACGAGAGGGGCCGGTAGCATGCCAGAGCTGCGGAAGGATCCGATCGTCGGCCGATGGGTCATCATCGCCACCGAGAGGGCCAAGCGTCCCCACGACTTCCAGGGCGAGACCCAGCCCCAAACGCTCTCCGGGGTCTGCCCCTTCTGCGAGGGGCAGGAAGCGAGCACTCCGCCCGAAATTTTGGCGTATCGTGACCGTGGGACCATCCCGAATGGCCCCGGCTGGCGCGTCCGCGTGGTCGCCAATCGTTATCCGGCTCTGCGGATCGAAGGGAATCTCCAGAAGCGTGGCGAGGGGATGTACGACAAGATGGCCGGGGTGGGCGCCCACGAGGTCATCGTCGAAAGCCCCAAACACCACATCAGCCTCGCGGACCTGGAAGAAGAAAACATCCGCGAGGTCATCTGGGCCTACCGCGACCGTCTCGTGGACCTGAAAAAGGACACGCGATTCGTGCACGGGATGATCTTCAAGAACGTCGGGGCCGCCGCCGGGGCCAGCCTCGAGCACACGCACAGCCAGCTGATCGTCACGCCGACCGTGCCCATCTCCGTCTGGGAGGAGATGACGGGCTCGTTGGAATTCGCCAACTATCGCGGCCGCTGCATCTATTGCGACATGATCCTGCAAGAGCAGAACACCGAGGCCAGGATCGTGCTCGACACGGAGCACTTCACGGCCTTCTGCCCCTACGCGAGTCGATTCCCCTTCGAGACCTGGATCCTCCCCAAATGCCATTCAAGCCACTTCGAGAATATCCCCAAATCCAGCGTTGATGATCTCGGCAGCGTCATCAAGACCGTTCTCGGGAAAATCGAGACGGCGCTCGATCACCCGCCGTACAATTACATCATCCACACCGCTCCCTTTGATCACCAGGAACTGGCCCATTATCACTGGCACATCGAGATCATCCCACGCCTGACCAAGGTCGCCGGCTTCGAGTGGGGCTCCGGCTTCTACATCAACCCGGTCCCCCCCGAGGATGCAGCCAGCTTTCTTCGGGGTGCGTGATGGTCACGGCTTTTCCGTCCCCCCTCCGTCGCATCCGACTCCCCGGACGGGCACGTCGCTGACGAGTCCTGCTCCATCTCGGTCCCCATGAACCCTGGCCGTCGGATCCTTCCCATGCCCGCGATACGCCTGATCCTCGCGTTTCACAACCATCAGCCGGTCGGGAATTTCGACGGGGTGTTCGCCGAGTCGTATCGCACGAGCTATCTGCCGTTCCTCGATGTTCTCGAGGACTATCCCGACGTCAAGTTCGCGCTCCACACCTCGGGGCCGCTGATGGAATGGCTGGTCGAGAAGCAGCCTCGTTATGTGGAGCGAATCCGGGCGCTGGTCGAGACCGGGCGGGTTGAGATCCTTGGTGGAGGGCAAACCGAGCCCATCCTGGCCATGATCCCTCATCGCGACCGGGTAGGACAGATACGCACTTATTCCAGCTACCTCGAATCCCTTTTCGGCCAAAAGATTCGGGGAATGTGGGTCCCGGAACGCGTGTGGGAAGTTGGTTTTGTGTCGGCGCTGGCAGAGGCGGGGATCGAGTACACCGTGCTCGATGACTTCCACTTCCAGAGAACGGGGCTCGCCGACTCCGACCTCTTCGGCTACTACCTCACGGAGGACGACGGGCGGCTGATCAAGGTCTTCCCCGGCTCGGAACGGCTCCGTTATGTGATCCCCTTCCAGGAACCGCATGCGTCTTACGAATTCCTGAAGCGGATCGCCGAGGAACGCCCCGGATCGACGGTCGTCTTCGCGGACGATGGCGAGAAGTTCGGCTCCTGGCCCGACACCTACGACCATGTCTACACCAACGGATGGCTGCGGCGGTTCTGCGACATGCTCACGGCCAACCGCGAATGGATTCTGACGACCACGTTCCGTCGAACGGTCGACGAGACCGTCCCGCTGGGCAAAATCTATCTCCCCGATAGCTCGTACCGCGAGATGACCCAGTGGGTCCTGCCCGCCGATCGACAGGTGGAATTCGACCGTGCCTGGAAGTCGACCCTGGGCGATCCCGCCGCCGATCGGCTCCGCCCGTTCAGTGGGGCCGGGGGAAACTGGCGGAACTTCAAGGCGAAGTATCCCGAGAGCGACGAGATGTATGCCCGGATGATCGGGGTCTCCAGCCGCCTGGCTAAGCTCGAGGCCTCGGGCCCCCCTGCTCTGGTTGCTTCGGCCCGTGGCGATCTCTATCAGGCCCAGTGCAACTGCTCCTACTGGCACGGGTCGTTTGGCGGCCTGTACTTGCCTCACCTCCGCAACGCGGTCTTTGCTCACCTGATCTCGGCGCATGAGAGTCTTGATCGCATCGAAGGCAAAGACGGGCCCCGGGTTTCGCTGGAGGTCCAGGACTTCAATCTCGATGCCCGGCAGGAAGTGTGCCTCGAGAATGACCATCTCATTGCGTATTTGCGGCCCGCGCTTGGCGGACACCTGTACGAACTCGACTTGAGGTCTCCCAGGATCAATGTCCTGGCTACCCTGGACCGCCGGCCCGAGCCTTATCATGGCTCCATCACCGCCAGGGCCCTTGGTTTGAGCGGGAATTCAGGGCCTGCGTTCGACGCCGATCGGGTGGTGCTCAAGCAGGAGAATCTCGATCGTTTGATCGTTTATGATCGTCACCCGAGGAAGTCTCTGGTCGACCATTTTTACGATCCCGGCGTGTCCCTGGACGAACTGATTGCCTGCCGGGATGTGGAAAAGGGCGACTTCGTTTCCGGCACCTATCTCGCCCGCGTGACGCGTCAGAACGACTTGGTCACCCTCGTGATGGAGCGTTCCGGCAGCGTCTACGATCAGGTCATCCGTATCCGAAAGACGATCACGTTGGTTGCGGGAAGCCCAACGATCGAGGCCCGTTACGTGATTGAAGACCTGCCACCGGGCTGGGAGTTCCACTTCGCCGTCGAGATGAACGTGGCCGGGATGGCCGGTCGCGCGGACGACCGGTTTTATGCACTGCCGGACGGCTCGCGGTTGGGCAACCTTTCCACACGACTTGAACGTCAGGACGGAGAGGGGATCCGGCTGGTCGATGAATGGCTCGGTTTGGGAGCGGAACTTACCTGGTCCGAAACCGGGGGGCTTTGGTGCCATCCCGTCGAAACCGTGAGCCAGAGCGAGGGGGGATTTGAGGGGGTTTATCAGAGCTCCGCCGTGATCCCCCACTGGAAGATCGTGGCCGACGAATCAAGGCGCTGGTCGGTCCAGATCGCGATGACCTTTCACGATTTGAAGAACGTAGCCATCGACGATTTTTCCGCCAGCGCTCGCGACACGATCGCGACGGCCTCCCGTTCCTGAGGGCGTACCATGGACTCCCAGGATCGTCGGGTGATTGACGCGGGCACGCTCGTGAAGAGGGCGCGTCATCTCCGGTTTCGGGTCCGGCCCGAGGCGATATCGGCGCTCTCGGGGGCCTATCTCGGGGCCCGACCCGGCGTGGGGCTGACCTTCGCCGAGTTGCGAGCGTATGAGCCCGGCGATGATGTCCGCCACCTCGACTGGAATGTGACGGCCCGTCAGGGCCGCCCTTATCTCCGCAGGTTCATCGAAGAACGATCGCTGACGCTCTTTCTCGTGGTGGACGTGTCGGCCAGCATGCGTTTCGGGCCCGACGGACGATCCAAGGCAGATCGCGCGGCGCAGGCCGCGGCACTTCTCGCGGCGGCGGCGACCCAGAACGGGGACCGCGTGGGGTTGCTCCTCGCGACGGATCGCGTCGAGCTTGAGGTCCCTCCCGGCGAGGGTCCCCGGCAACTCTCGCGGGTTGTGGCCGGTCTCGTGGCCACGCCGTCGCTCTCCCGAAAGACCAATCTGGCCTCGGCCGTGAAGGCGTTGAGCCATGCCCCACGACGGGCATTATTCGTCGTTCTCAGCGACTTCCTCCAACCCGGCCCGCCCACCCCCTGGAGGGCCCTTTCTCGCCGAAACGATCTGCTGGCCTTGAGGCTGGTTGAACCTCGAGAAGAGGCCCTCCCCGATGTGGGGCTGGTCCGGGTAGGCGACCCCGAGAGTCGCTCGGCACGTGTGGTGGACTTCTCCTCGAAGCGAGTGCGGGACGCTTATGCCGAGGAGGCGAGATCACGACGGGCGGCCTTCCGGTCCTGGTGCACCGAGGCCGGCATGACGGGCCACGAGGCGTCCACCCTTGAGGATCCCATCAACGTGCTCATGAGGGTATTCCGGGGACGTGCGTCGATTCGGTCGCCACGACGATGACGGCCCCCCAGAACCCCGTGCGCATCGTGCTCCCTCGCGGCAATCCCGGCCCGGAGCCCTGGCCCGAAGATCGGTCACCGGGCGGGTGGGTGAGTCTGGCTTTGTTCGTGATCCTTTGTGCGGGACTACTCGCATGGCGTCGGGGTCGGTCTCACCCTGCCGTTCCTCTGCCCAAATCGACGGAAGTTGAGCAGAAGAACCCGCAAGATCCCATGCTTTTGCAGGCCGAAATGATCCGCGCTGCCCTCGCGCGGGGTTTTGGACCGGAATGGGTCGCCAAGACGACCGAGGAGATCGAGGGGGCATTATTGGTGGACGCGAGCTTGTCAGCAGAGCATCAGGCCACGCTGGTAGAGATCCTCAAACAGGCAGATCGAGCCAAGTTCTCGGGAGCCGCGGTCCCGAGCGATCACTCCGGGGAGGGAGGGCCCGCCCTGTCCGCGGCACTCGACGCCGTGGCTGCGAGATCGACCAGGATCGGTAAATGATCGGAGCCGATCGAAAGTTCGCGGTGCCGATCGATCACCTGAAAGTCGTCCGAGACGAACACGTGGTCGATTGCGATCTTGTATGGCGACCCTACCGGCCAGGTCGCCTGTCGCCCGAACCCCAGCCGCGAATCCTTCAACCTCGTCTTGTCCAGGAAAGCCGCGAAGTGAGGGGAACCATCCGTCGTATTCAGGTCCCCGAGCAATACGGTCGAGCCTCCGGTCGCACGGATCCGGTCGGCGATGGCACGGAACTCGCCAAAGTTCTCGTCCTCGTCGTTACGACTGAACGGCGCGGCGGGATGTAAGAGCCAGAGGTTCCTGGTCACGCCGGCAAAAGCAAAGGTCGCATGAAGGAAGGGCCAGCCCAGACGGGTGGGACGTGCGACAGGATCGGACGTGAGCAGAGGGAGTTTGGACCACAAGGCCAGACCACGGGAACCGTTCGGCGCCTCGATTCGATAGGGGAATTCCTTCGCCAGGCTCCGAGTCCCCACCTCCCACTCCTCTGAAAACTCGACCAGTCCGACGATATCGGGATTCACGCGATGAATGAGCTCGCCGAGAGAATCGTATCGCGAGTTGTTGATCAGCACGTTGGCGAGAAGAATCCGCAGACGGGGCTGCGTCCCGGTGACGAGGGCCAGCGGCTTCGACCAGGAGTAGCGGACAACGGGGTCGCACTGAAAGACGGCCAGGAGCAATAAGACGATCGCGGCGCGTTGATGACGTCGCAGGCAAACGACTGCGGCGATCAGGGTAACGACGAGGGCCGGTTCCTGAAAGTGCGTGATCAGGTCCAGCCGCCAGTCCCACCTGGCCCCCAGTCTCGCGAGCGGATGGACGAGTGCGACGATCCCCAGGACCCAGGGCAGCCCGGTGTTCAGGGCAAGAAAGGCCCGTCGGACCCGATCTCTCATTGAATCTCGTCCGGGGTGAACTTCACGCCGATCATGCGGGTCTCGCTGGGGGACACGCGCAGGCGGATTCTCCATGTCCAGGAGGTCACGCCCGCAAGGTCGGGCTCGCGATCGCTCACAATCTTCAGCTCCGAGGTCGCAACGGGCGGAAGCAGATCGAACGATTGTCCGACGATCGACAGTTCGCTTTTCCTGGCGAGAGGATAGGACGAGATGGCCCGCGATCCTCCTTCGAGAATCGTCTCGGAGGTACCCGTCTCCGATTCCCTCACGAATTCCGCCTGGAGAGGAGCGAACGATCGGTCCGCCGAAAGGTTGCGAAGATCCGCGAGCAGGACGAGGACACGCTCGGGCTCAATCTTTAAGTTCGGCTCATCGCCGCCCGTGCGTCGGAGCTCAATTTGTTCGAATCCCACCCATCTGGGGCGAATCTCGAGATCACCGACCACAAGGGCCTTGCCCAGGGCAATTGTCGAGGCTTCCGGTAGGGGCTCAAGACGAAGTTCGGCCGGTCCTGATTCGAGTCGAGTGGGGCGCAGCATGCTGTCAACGATAGGTTCTCGCTTCCTCGACTGCGACCAGAGAGTGAATGCTAGAGCGATGGTCACGACGCTGGCATAGGTGCTGAGCAGAACCCAGGCCCACGTGCCAACGGTTACGTCGCTCGAATCAACCTCCTCGACCTTGCCATGAGACACGACAACCCCAGCGTTCCGGTCGATTTCGACGTCGACGTTCAGAGTCGCTGGATGAGGATAGGCGCCGGGCGGATCGTTCGTGTCGGATGCATGCTCTCGGAGGGCGTCAAGAAAGGGATCCTGCGGGGGCGAGGAGATTATTGCGAACTCGGCCGAGCCGACCTGCCCTTGCGGAGGGGAATCCCCCTTCGGCGAGTCGCCGACGAACCCGAGTTGTCCACCGGGGTGGAGATCGGCTTGCCTGGCGGCGTTCTTGCAGTCGCAGTCGTCACCGCACTCGTCGCCAGACACAGTCCCTGGAATGGACATCTCGACCGTGAGCGGGAGAGCGTCGCGGGCGACAAGGACGGAGGCTTCCTGCTCCACCGGGTCGAAGACGGCCCCGCATTGTGGACAGTGAAAGGATTGGGCCATGGTCAACGACCTCGATTCGGGCCACATTGCGGAAAACGGTCAGACTCCGACCGCTACGCCAAGGGACCTCGGTCCATGCATCAAGGCAACCCAGTCTACGACAGACAGGATTGTGGACAAGACACCCGGATCTGGCGAATGGGAAATCTCCGCGAGGATCGGAATGTCGGGCAGCAAATTGGCGATCTCCTGCGGGTTCGTTTCCCTAGCCATACTCGGCTCGCTCGGCTCGCTGCCATTCAGGATCAGACCAGCGACCCGGATCCCGCGGGACCTCGCGGCCTCCACGGTCAGAGCCGTATGATTGATCGTGCCGAGCCCCCGACGGGCGACGATCAGCATCGGATAATCCAGGGCCACCGCGAGGTCCGCAACGGTGAACCTCCCCACGAGCGGGCACAGGAGCCCGCCCACGCCCTCGACCAAGACGAGTTCGGCGCATTCGGACCACCAGGCGATCGCCTCACGCGTCAGGGACAGAAGCTCGTCAACATCGAGTTGCAGGCCGCTTTGCCGGATCGCCACGCTCGGGGCCACATTCCCCTCAAGGGTCAACGGCGTGATGCGTTCGAGCGTGACGTCTGCTCCGAGGGCTTCGCGAAGGGCCAGGGCATCGGGCGAAACGAGCGTGCCGTCGTCTGTCCGGATCCCGGACGTCGAGACGGGCTTCAAGACCCCCACCCGGTGTCCCCTCCGCGTAAGTTCCCGGGCGAGGACCGACGTGATCCATGTTTTGCCCACGCCGGTATCCGTCGCCGTGATGAGCATGCCCCGCATATTCATGGATGCGGATTCTCCGTCACTTCCCGGATGCAGAGGTCCATCACGCGGAGCATCTCCGCGAGTTGCTCCAGCGAGAGGGCCAGAGGAGGCATGACGATCAAGATGTCGCCGATGGGACGGATCAAAAGACCATGACGACGGGCGAGGTCGCAAATCCGGGCGCCGACCTGGAGGCTCCAGTCATAGGGTCGCTTCGTCGCACGATCCTCGACGAGCTCAATTCCGGCGATCAGCCCGCACTGTCTCACATCGCCCACGTGTTCGCGGGTCCGGAGTTCTTGAAGGTACGCCGACAGAGCCTCGATCTTCGGGGCGAGGCCGGTTAGCGTCTGCTCCTCCTCGAACACTCGTAGAGTGGCGAGGGCCACCGCCGCTCCCAGAGGATTTCCGCCGAAGGTATGGCCGTGCTGAAATGTCTTATCCTCGGCGGCGGTCGCGTAGAAAGCGGAGTACACGCTTTCGGTCGTGAGAGTCGCGGCCAGGGGCAGGTAGCCCCCGGTCAGCCCTTTGGCCATGCACAGAAAGTCGGGCGTGACATCCTCAAGCTCGCAGGCGAACATCTTGCCCGTCTTCCCGAAGCCCACGGCGACCTCGTCGGCGATCAGCAGGGTTCCGTGCTTGATCGTCAGATCGCGAATCCCTTTGAGGTAGCCCGACGGATGGACGATCATCCCCGCCGCGCCCTGGACCAGTGGCTCGACGACCACGGCGGCCACCTCGCCGGAATGCTCGGCCAGCAACTCATCCACGGCGGACAGGCAGGCCATCTCGCAGTTCGCCCGTTCCAGCCCGAGAGGGCATCGATAGCAATACGGGATGGGTGCCCGCAGGACGGGGAAGAGCAACGGGGCGAACATGGCGTGGAATCGATCGACGCCGCCGATCGACACGTCGCCAATCGTGTCGCCGTGATAGGCACCCCCGAGAGCCAGGAACTTGGTGCGTCGGGGCTCCGGAGTGTCGATCTGATTCCAGTACTGGACCGCCATTTTGAGGGCCACCTCGACCGCGGTCGCCCCGTCGTCGGAGAAGAAGACACGCGTGAGTCCCGCGGGGGCGATCTCGACGAGCTTTCGGGCCAGTTCGATCGCCCTGGGGTGCGTTACGCCGAGGAGGGTCGAGTGCGCGATCTGGTCGAGTTGATCGCGGATCGCGGCATCGAGCACGGGATGTCGATGTCCGTGCACGTTACACCAGAGCGACCCGACCCCGTCGAGATAGCGATTTCCCTCGGTATCAAAGAGGTAGCACCCCTCGCCCCGTTCGATAATTAGAGGATCCGACGCGGCCCAGTCCGCCTGCGCCGTGAAGGGATGCCAGAGGTGGGCCTTGTCCCACTGGCGGAGAGTCGCGGGGGCTACGGGCATCGGATCGAACCGTCATTGAGTGAGGGAAGGAGGGAGCCGGAGGTGGTCAAACCCGTGCGATCCCCTGGAAATCGAGCGTCGAGGGCGTTGCGGACTTCCAGATGGAGGAGGAACGACGGAACCAGACCGTCATCCCCGGACCTGCGGTCAAAGATCGAGCCGCATCCCCATTGACCACGGCGATCTCGATCCGACCGGAAGAGCCGGTCAGTGCCACCAACGAGCCCGCTCGCTTCTCGCCATAGGTTCGGTTGAGACCTCGGATCGTTTGTCCTGCGATCTCGATGACCCAATCTCCGGGATCGCTGGGCGCAAGGAGCGTGGACGACACGTTCGTGATCAGGTTGCCAAACGCGTCGCGGAAGATCACCTCGCCCACAACACCGCGGTCGTCGATCCGGGGCTCGAAATTACCCAGAGGGATAATCTCGTGGCGTATCGGGCCGAGCTCTTCCGGGGGACGGCCCAGCAGCAGATGGGCGGCCGCAGGCGCGAGGATGTCACGCCCATGAAACGTCGCGGAGACCCTGGCCCTTCGAAGGGCCGGATTGGTGATCTCCCAGATCCCGTCGATCCGTCGACCTCGGGTCACGCCACTCAGGAGCCCGTTGTCTGGAGCGACGAACCATTGGCCGGCGACCGAGAGTGCAACAAGACGACGATCGGTCCCGACCCCGGGATCAACGACTCCCAGGTGCACGGTCCCCGCCGGAAACGCGTCCAGCAGATTGGAGAGGACGAACGCACCTTCCAGAACGTTTTGGGGCGAGATCGCGTGGCTCACGTCCACGAGCTGCGTCCCCGGGGCCATGCCAAGGACTACCCCCTTCATCGCCGCCACGTACGGCCCATCCGCGCCGAAGTCGGTCGTGATCGTCAAGATGCCGGGGCTCATGTCCAAATTCCTCCAGGGGGCGAGCGACCTTTCTTTCCTAGGACGATCGCTGGCGGATCGCCCCCCGTACTCAGCTTTCAGAGGAGGCGGTATACGTTGCCGTGATCTTGGACGAGATCCCACCTCGGGGTGTGAATTTCCCCACGACCGTCATACGCCTCGGCTGGCACGAAGCGACCAGGTCATCCAGGATCGTGTTGATCGAGTGCTCGTAGAAGATTCCGCGGTCTCGAAAGCTGAAGAGGTAGAGCTTCAAGCTTTTCAGCTCGACCACGGACTCCCCGGGGCAATACGTGATGACCACGGTCGCGAAATCGGGCTGGCCCGTCTTGGGACAAACCGCCGTGAACTCCGGACAGGTGATCTCGATCTCGTAATCTCGTCCCGGAAATTGGTTCGGGAACGTCTCCAAGGACGACATGACAGACTTCCTGGTGCGTCGCAAGGTGGTGGGATCGGCAGAGAAGCTCGTAGTCGAGCGCAATCGAGCTTAGGCTCCGCCGGTGTTCCAGGTCAATCCGAAGCCGGAGCGGATCGGCCTTATCTTCTCAATTTCCAGGGGATCCATCCCATCGTCTGATGCGCCGAGAGCCCCGGTTCGGACGAGGTCAGCGAAAGGAACCCCGCGCGAAACAACGAGAGGAATTCCAGGGCCTTGTCCACATCCGCCCCCACAGACTCGGCCGTGGCTCCCTTCTCGCGCGACCAGCGGAGCACCAGCTTGTCGCGACGCGCCCGAGCCAGTTTTTCCAGCTGCTCGCAGTCGAGGACTGCAAAATTCGAGCTCTGGGACAGCCATTCGCCCCGGATCGACTTTAGAGGCGAATGAGGATCCGCCGGATTCCCAGAGACGAAGGTTCCCACCTCCTCCGCCCCCGTGCCAATCGCGACCAATCCGCGGCGAACCGCGAACGTCCACGGCCTGGGTTTCTGATCGAGCATGAGGGTTGTTGTGCCCGCCTTCTCCTCCGCGAGCAGGCGTCGAGGAAAGGGAGACTCCTCGAGAACCGCGAGGGAGAGCACAGTGCGGAGGCCATTGAGCAGAGCCTCGTGGACGTCCGACCGGGGGTCGAGTTCCATCCCGACGGCCAGTTCGAACAGGGTATCCGGCGAGCCCGAGGGGACGAGATACGCCACTCCGCCCGGGCCGATCCTCGGAGCGATTTCCTTCAAGACGTCCCTGCCGAGGCAAAGGCCGGAGAGCACTGAAAGCCCTGCGTTGACCCGGTCCCGCTCTCCCTCGGGCACGAACTGGACAGCCGCGCGAACCAGGTCTGCGACCGGCAGGCTCGCCGAAAGGAGAAGAAGGGCGTCGTCGGGGACGCGTTCCAGGAGGTGGGATCCCTGTTCGGGAACTCGCGTCGTGACCGCGGACGGCCACAGAAACGCGCCCGGATGAAAGGTCTGGTGCATGTGGAGGAACAGGCCATCCTTCCACTCCAGCGCCGCACCCGCATAGGCGATCGAGCTTAACGCCCGACGCAGAATCCTGGTCGCGCCATCCTCGGAGCTCGCGGGCGGATCGTTGAGGCTCCACAGTTTCTCGACAAATCGGGGGTCCACGAACAGCTTGATCAGGGCGCGACCGGGTAAAGCCTCGTCCACGGAGCCCAGGGGCTTGTTGACGGCCGAAGCGTCCTTGACTGTCGTCGAGGACCTGGCGATCACGTCCTGGATCTCGTTCTCGGAATTGGACCAGGCGAAGACGGTGTCGTTGACGATCACGTACCACTCATCGGGCTTGGTCCCCGTGCGGAATCGGCGATGCCAGTAGGTTGCCCCGGAGGCGGCCTTGCGCCCCTCAACAGTTAGAAGCGATTGCCCTTCGATCTCCGCCGCGTTCAACCGTTCGATCAGCGTTTCTAGCCGTTTTCGATCTCGCGCCAGGGTCAGGAAAACTCCACGCACGTCGTCCGAGCCCCGGTCGGGGGTGGTGACCATCGCCAGGACCACGGATTGCCCAAGAATTTCGTCGCCGAGTTTCGCCACGTCGGCGTCAAGGACGGTTTCAATCTCTTCGCGAGCCTTCATCAACGCGCGATAACTTGCCGAGGTCTTCCAGTTCTGGAACGACTTCAACTTCTGAAGATTTTGGACCAGTGGCGAACCCAGGATCTCACGAATCTGGCTCCCCAGGTCCTTGGCCACGATGACCACGACGGGATCTGAAGGCAGGAGCGAGAGGAGGTCGGGCTCGCCGGCAGTTCCGCGGTTGAGGAGGCCGAGCCCGATCAGGCACATCCACAGGCATGCGGCCGAACGAATCACGCTCATCGGGGAAAGCCCTGGGGTCGAGAGGTCGGTCGTCGAGTTCCGGTCGATGCACGAGAGGAAACCCTCATGCACCAGCATCCCGGGGCTTCACCGCGGGAGGCGACGCCGCGACCGGCCCGCCGAGGAAGCCAAAGGCTCGTCTCGCCGAGGTCGAAAGCGAGCGGACATTCACATCAACCCGGGCCCCGACCCCATCGAAAGACGCAGGGCTCGGCAAGATCTGAGGGACGTAAGCACGGGCGGGCTCGCCCACTCCATACGGCCCGAGGAGATGCTGCCCCACCCTGGCGGCCGGTTCCGAAGCCTCGCGGACAAGGTCGAAAGTCGCCGAGGTTGCCTCCGCGAGGGCCAGCGACAACGGACGGGGCGGGGGCAATGGGGCCAACTCGGGACGCCGTGCTTTCACGCCCGGTACGATCCGGAGAGAAAGAAAGAACGTGACCAGGAGGACGGCCGCCCACGAGGCCACAGGGGCGAGCGATCGCCACCTTGCCGGGAGGGCAAGCGAGGTCCTCTGCTCCGCCTTCCAAATCTCAAGAGTTCGATCGCCTAGCCCGTGGGGAGGCTGCGGTGGAGCCCATCCATGTTCCGCAATCTGGTCATATCCGGAATGGAGAATACGGCACGAGGCGCAGACGGCGGCGTGGGCCTCAATCCTGGCGAGCCGGTTCCCGACTCCCGAGGTGGGGTCATCGAGCCTTTCATTCCAGAGCTGGCGGAATTCTGAACAGGTCATGCGTTGCGGCCTCTTCTTGCGAATGCCTGGGTACCAAGAGGAGCGAGTCAAGGCTCGAGCCCGCGTCGGGAGAGATGTTCCGCCATCTCGCCTCGGGCGCGATGGAGCCAGGTCTTGATCGTTCCGACCGGACGATTCAGGGCGATCCCGATCTCTTCGTAAGGGAGACCTTGCTCGTGAAACAGACAGAAGACCGTACGGTACTCGGGCCGCAACTGCGCCAGGGCCCTGGACAATTCGCCCGAAAGGTCATCCGGGTCCCGATGGCCCGATTGTTCATCGGCCGTGTCCTCGGTCGCCTCGCTGACCACCGGCCTCCGCGAACGCCGCTTCAGCGCCGTGCGGCATCGGTTCGCCGCGATACCGATCAGCCAGGGCTGGAGGGGACGTTTACCGTCGAAACCATGGACACCCCGCAAGGCGCGGACAAAGGTCTCTTGAACCACATCCTCGGCATCGTGCCTGTGCCCCATCATGCGCAGGCAAAGACCGAAAATCAGGCCCTGATAACGCTCGATGAGAAGGCGAGCCGCGGACTCTTCGCCCCCGCGCAGGGCGGTGACCAAGGCCAGGTCATCCCTCGGAAGAGTGTCGCCCACAATCGGCTTCGTCCTCCCGGGTCGATCTATGCAGGGATACCAACAGGGGGAGGCGTTCGTTTCAAGAATTCGTCGCCAGCCCGAGAATATTCTCCCCATTTCCCCGCAGGCCAGGAACAGCGAAGGGCGGGAGAGCCTGAGCCCACCCGCCCTTGAGAATCGAATCGAGGCTCGGCCGAGGACAATCCGCGTCAGATCGGGCGGAAGGCCGCCATCTCGGTCAGTTCCTGGGCGGAACTGTCTCCGAACGACTGGCCTCGTTCCAGAAGGCCGGCTTCGATCCGGAGCGCGATCTCGTGAAGCTCCGGGGAATCGATTCTCCAGGCGATATCGGCGAGTTCCGCGGGCTCGATCTCGCTCAGAGGCCGGCCGATACGCTCGAGCTCGCTCTCAAGACGCAGCATGGTCTCGAGGAGGTCCGCGTGCGTCTCGGCGGAGCCACCAACCATCAAGCAGTCGTCGCCCGTGATGATGCGGTGAGGGCCGTCGACCTGCCCGTCCAGACCGAGGGCGATGATGGTGGCCTTGAACCTTCGCGGCCCGCCCTGCGTTTGCGTCGTCATGTCGAGGAGGACCTTTCGCGTGGGGATACCAGGCAGAACCAGGCGACTTCAACATTCCGGGGGCAGCCCGTCTCGGAGCCGCTCGCCGGGTTGCGTTGCTTGTTCTTATCGGTTTCCCGTACGCCGCCGAACAGCGGCCGGAACCAGGAAATTTCCGGGTCCCCGGCCCACGCCCGGCAACCTTCTTACGACCCGCCCAGACATTCCTTCGCGAGGTTCCGGGCGACTTTATAGGCAATCCTCACGGTGATCGCCCGCGCCTCGATATGCTCCTCCCCGTAGAGACGCCCCTCGCTGTGGGGCAAACCCGCGAGCGACAGGGTCAGCGGCAGGAGATCCAGGAATTGGCGGTATTTTTGCTGAAGATCCGCGGAGGAGGTGGAATCGGGCACGGTGTGATCTCCTCGATACCCATGAAAAAAAGCGAAACTCGTCCACTCACGACATCCGGTCGGGAGGCCATCGCCAACACTGTATCCCTTTGACGCTAGGATGTTAAGCTGTTATTATCTGAGAAGAATCGACGAACTCCGGGCACATGCTCCGCCATGAATCGGTTTTTCTTAAGGACAAGACTCTCCAGGAGGTTTGATTGAGCGATCGCTCTGACGAAATGATTCCCCGAGACTTCGCATCGCTGGGCTTGAGTTCTGCCATCTTGCAGGCGCTACGGCGGATTAAGTATGTAACGCCCTCGCCGATCCAGGCCGAGCTGATCCCCGAAGCCCTCGACGGATTTGACGTCATCGGTCAGGCCAAAACCGGCACCGGCAAGACCGCCGCCTTTGCAATCCCACTTCTCGAAATGCTTGAACAGCGAAATCGAGGTCCCCAGGCCATCATCCTGGCGCCCACCCGAGAGCTGGTCCAGCAAATCGTGGCCGAGATGATCAAGATCGCCCACGGTCAGGATGTATCGATCTGCGGGATTTACGGCGGCGAGCCCATCCAGAAGCAGCTCCGCTCCCTGGAGCGCGGCGTGGATATCGTCGTCGGGACACCGGGACGAGTCATCGACCACATCGAGCGCAACACGCTCTACCTCGGCGACATCTTCCACGTGGTGCTGGATGAAGCCGACCGCATGCTGGACATCGGTTTTCGGCCTGACATTGAACGGATCCTCCGCAAGGTCCCCAATCCCCATCAGACCTTGCTCCTCTCGGCGACCATCTCCGACGAGGTCCGCAAACTCGCCCGACGGTATATGTACGAGCCGGTGGAGCTGAACCTCTCCCGCGACGAGCCGTCGGTGGATCTCATCCAGCAGTACTACATCACCGTGGACCACGATCGGAAATTCGACCTGCTCGTGCACCTGCTGGAGCGTGAGAAGCCCTCCCAGTGCATCGTGTTCACCCGGACCAAGCGGGGGGCCGACAAGCTCGCCGACCGTCTGAGGGGGCACGTCAAGGGCGTGTCGACCATCCACGGCGACCTGCCCCAGACCACCCGAAATCGGGTCATGCAGGGCTTCCGCGACGGGACAATCCCCGTGCTCATCGCCACGGATGTTGTTGGCCGCGGGATTGACGTGACCGGAATCAGCCACGTGGTCAACTTCGACATCCCCGACGATCCCGAGAATTACCTGCACCGCATCGGCCGCACCGGCCGGATGGGCAAGGACGGGATCGCCTACATGTTCGTCGGTCCGGATCAGGGCGAACCCCTGACCACGATCGAGAACCTCATCAACAAGACGATCCCCGTGCATCATCCCGAGGGGTTCGTGGCCTACCGCCGCGAGGAGAAGGCCAGCCGAGTGAAGGTGCTCTGGAGCACCACGTCGCGGACTTCGGCCGGCGTCTAGTTACGACTGGTTGTGCCGGCCCGGTTCGTCCGGGCTCACGGAGCCGCGGGGGGAGGATGGCATTGACCAACCGTCTCCCTGCACCCGGCTTCCAGCCCGAACTCCGAGACCTGCTTCAAGAAGCTGGAGAAGCGGTCTCGGCCCCTCAGGTCGGACGAACTCGGTCCTGACTGCGAATACAGGATCCGGTCGCAGATCTCCGAGAGGGTCTGGCCCTCGACCGCGAGGGGGCTCGGTGCGACTCGTTCCCGCAGCCACGAGCGGACCTCCACCGGGGTCAATGTGCGGGGTGTGCGCTCGTCGCAGGCCTGAAAAATCCGCGACAATCCCTCCATGAACTCCCGAGCGAACGCCCGGTCATCCTGTGCATCCGCAAGCCGCTTCAGGGCATCGCGAGTCCGCTGTCGGACCCGGTGAGTCCGGTCACGTCGGAGGCGTCGTCTCCATCGGAGCGTTGCCCAAATCACGCCATAGCCAAGCCCCACCGCACCCACCGTGGCGAGAGCCCTCGCAGGGGATGCGTTCTCAGGTAAAGGGGCCTGCACGACCGTTGAGGCCGACGGCGGAGGGAGCTTGACCTCCACCCGGACGGACCCGGTGGACACGGTCTGAAATCGTTGCGAGAACGGATCAAACCACGCAATCCGGATCGCGGGAACCGAGAGAGTTCCAGCGCCACCCGGCCTCACCTTGTAGCTCAGCGTACGCGTAAGCTTGCGGAGATCCAGGCCCGATTCCCGCACCTGGACTCTCCCCGAAATTGCAGGCAAGGCCAGTGCGGACTCTGATGCCATCGCTCCCGGACCGGCGAGTTGGATCTCCAGATCAAAAGAATCACCCAGGACGATCGACACCGGGATCGCACTGGCCACCGCTTCGATCCTTCCAACTCCTCCCAGGAACTCGGCCGTTCGGCCCAAGGGCGGAATCGCCTTCACCACGATGGGCGGACCAAATGCACGGGCCTCTCTTTGCCGATCGACGATTTTGAAGGCAGGAAGCCTCAAGTTGCCGACCTTGTTTGCCAAAAGCCTCACCGTGAAGCGCCATTCCCCGGTCGGCCTCGCCACCTCC
The DNA here is from genome assembly GCA_031411935.1 of Planctomycetales bacterium. Taxonomy (GTDB): domain Bacteria; phylum Planctomycetota; class Planctomycetia; order Isosphaerales; family Isosphaeraceae; genus JAQGHR01. Next base: position 19,438 of record JANOBY010000398.1, read on the forward strand.
ACTGGTCCCGAGGGTTCGGCCCAGAGCACGGTGAAGTCTCGGGACGGGAATGGCTGGATCGCTGGTTCGAAGCTCGCCCCCTGCACGACAATTTCCGCACGAAACACCTGTCCGACAAAGACGCTCTTTTCTGCCAGACTGACTCGCGCCACGAACGGGGGCAACTCCTGCGCGTACAGGGACGCGAAGATTATCAGCGAGCTCCAGGTCCTCAGGGGCCAATCCGCCAAGTTCAGACGCCTTCTTTCCATTAATGATCCAGACGAACTCGAGGGGCAATCCGGTCACCAATCCTTGAGGTTGTCGCTCGCGGGTTGCTGAGTCGTTCGATCTTGCTTGCGTGCCGACTGCCTTTTCTTCACGGCGTTGAGCATGGCGTTGAGCCTCTGGTCCGGGGACTTCTCCGTCTCCTCAGTCGTGCCGGACTGGGCGGGAGGTTTTGTTGCTTGTCCGTTGGCGTTGGGCGGTTCGGACGATCCCTGTTTCTCTCCCGCCCGACCCTTGGGCTGCGATTCTTTGGGCGGATTCGTCCCCCCCGGAGACCGGGGAGGTGGCCCCTTGGGCTTGTCCTGCGGATCGGGAGTCAGAGGTGGCGGAATCAAAGTGGAGGCAAAGTCGCGGTTGGCCTTCGCGTCCCGCTTCAGAGCCGTCCCCAGGCCGCCGGGGTCGCTCGCGGAAAGGCATCGGTCATAAAGAGCGAGGGCTTCCTGATACTGCCCTTGCATGACCGCGATATTCCCGAGCGCGAAATCCACTTTCGGTTGCAAAGACAAGGGCGCCCGATCGCGAACCTTCCGATAGGCCTCGGCCGCGTCTTCATAACGTCCAAGTTGAAACAGGGTCGCCGCACGATTGTACTCGGGGAGCCACATGTCAGGCTGACTCCGAAGTGCGAGATCGAACGCCGCAAGCGCCGCCGCGTAATCTCCGCTCTTGTAGGCCCGCTCACCCAGCATCATCGCAGTTCGAGGCGAATCCTCGGGCGGTCCAAAACCCACGGTGGTCAGAAGCAGGAACAGAAGTCCGATCGATCGGCGAGAGGGTTTCCTCAAGGCGAGCACGATCATCGTGAGAGCGGCGATGATAAACACCCCGTACAGGGGCCTGGCGGGGTACGCAGAATCCCTCGCCGATCGCTCGCCACGTGAGGGCTGAGTCCATCCCGGGATCTTTTCGGAGAGATCCTCGGCCTGTCGCCCGATCACCGTCATCAACCCACCGCTCGCGTCTCGCAATCGACGCATCGCAGTATCGTCGCGTTTTGATCGGACGATCTCGCCCTGGTAACGCAGATTCTCCACGTTCGATCCACGCACAACGGGAATGGTCGCTCCGGGCTCGGCATCCCCGACCAGGACCGAGTGGATCTTCGCGCGTGACGCTCGGACCCGATCGAGCAATCCGGGCCAGGAGCCCGCGTGGTCCTCGCCGTCTGTAAAGACCAGCAACAGTCGCCCCTTGTTCGGCTCGTCGCCATTGAAGACTTCCAGGGCCGCATGCAGGCCGTCGCCGAGGTCCGTACCAGGGGCAGCCTGGGTGCCGATCTCCAGGGACTCGAGGGTTTCAAGCACAGCGCCCAGGTTCTCGGTCATCGGGCAGATCAACTCGCCGCGGCCGGAGAAGGCGACCACGGCCACCCGATCCGCGGGCCGTGTTGGTAAGGAACGGATGAGGGTTTTCGCCGTCAGGACGGCAGCTCCGAGACGCGAGGGGATGGCGTCCTCGGCCCCCATGCTCCGACTCACGTCGATGAGCAGGACGATCTCCCGCCCCGTCGCGTTCTCCTCGCGCGAGACATAGCCCCAACGAGGCCCCGCCATGCCGAGGATCAACAGGACAACGGCCATTGACCAGGGCCACCGAGGATGCTTCGGTGGAGCGCAGGATTGTCCCAGGCTCTGCCAATCCCGAACTCTCCGGCGTTCCACCCACTTTCGGCTCGCCAGCATGGGCAAAAGCAAGGTAAGAAGCCAGAGGAGTTGCGGTCTGGAGAAATCCATGAGGAATAGCACCGAGCCTTGGATCCCAGCCACTCAAGGCTGGTGACGATACGGGCCGGAGGCAAGGACACGCGACAACAGGAGCAAGGCCAGCCCCATGCCGATCCAGACAGGATATCCCTCAAGGTAGCGGGTCCTCACGATCGACACGAGTGAGGACCGTTCGAGGGAATCGATCTCGTGGTAAGCTCGCAGCAGATCGGCCGGCTCGCTAGCCTCATAGAATTTCCCGCGTCCCAGCGCGGCCAGCGTCTTCAGGAGGGCGACATCGGCCCGATCGCCGTCTTCTTTATCGGGAGCCCCGATCGCGATGGTGTAGAGGATCACGCCGAAACTGGGAGCAAGCCGGGCGACATCCTCGGGAGCGATGGGCGTGGATAACGCATCCTGTGGAGGCTCGTTCCGGCCGTCCGTGAGGAGGACGAGCACCTTCCTCTGAGAGTTCACGGCACGCAGTTCGCCGAGCGCCAGGGCGAGTGCATGGCCGATGTTGGTCCCGGCATCTCCCGGCCCGCTCGGTCGGATCGACCTTGTGGCTTCACGGAGGAAGGCATGGTCCAAGGTCGGCGCGCAGAGACGGGTCGCCGAGCCGGCGAAGGTGACCAGGCCAATCAGATCGTCGGGCCGCGCGGCCACAAACGCATCGAAAGTGTCTATTGCCGAGGCCAGTCGCGATGCGGTCTCCGGACCGGGAGACATCGGCTTGCCGGTCATGCTCGAACTCCGGTCGAGCGCGAACTCGATCGCGATCCCCTGCGAGTTGAGACGCTCCGTGCCTCCGACTTTCTGGGGTCGAGCCAGGGCCACGGCGAACGCGAGGATGGCCAGGCTCAAGATCCCATCGGGGACCCGCCACAGCCGCAAATCTCGCACCCAGGACCGCGCGGGAAAGGCATCGATGGTGGGCCAGGAGAGTTGATCCCGTCGCCGCGTGACGAGCCAGGGGGCTAGAGCGAGCACGCTTAGACTCAAGGCCCACGGATCGGCCAGCGTCCACGATTGCAGAGCTTGCAGTGCGGAGTTAACAGCCTGCGCACCCATTCAGGCTCTCGACCTGGAGGTCAGTGCCGAACGAACCGCAAGCAGCCTGGATCGGGCCGACTCGATATCTCGATC
>JANOBY010000399.1:0-17250 GCA_031411935.1 Planctomycetales bacterium
GGCATGGACCCACCCACCCCGCGGGCCGTGCGGCGTGGGAGCGCCTCCACGGCCGACTGGCGACACGATGACTTTGGTGGTCAAAAGTCGGCGCCGGCGAGTCGAGAGCACGCGCCGGCGACAGGCTTCTCCCGTTTCGGAATTCAAGCGGAGGGGGAGGGATTCGAACCCCCGGAAGCTTTCGCCTCAGCGGTTTTCAAGACCGCCGCAATCGACCACTCTGCCACCCCTCCGGACTGATCTCTGGCGTTGGCGACACCGATCTTAATCCGGCCCCCAAGCATTGGGCAAGCCTGCCCCGCGAGCGGTCTTGAGCCCAGAGTATTGTGTCCGTCTTGAGAGCGTCCCCCGTTCCCGAAACGGACGGGTCGGCCGTTGATCAACCTATGAGATCTGATCTAATGTGCCTCCCGCCCGTCCTAGATTAGGTGGCGAGCTATCCCTGTCTGGAGGTTACCAAGAAGCGATTCTGTGGCCTGTTGACGGTGGCCCTCTTGTGCGTGGCGGCTCCTGCGATCGCGGCCGCCCCCACCGGAACCTGGAAGTGGAGCGTCGAACGCAACGGCCAGACGATCGAGACCACCCTGAGACTCAAGGTGGAAGACAAGAAGCTGACCGGTTCGATCTCGGGCCGGAACAACTCCAAGACGGCGACCGAGGAAGGCAAGGTCGAGGGGGACGATGTAAGCTTCACGGTCACCCGAGTGTTCAACGGCAAAAAGATGGTCCAAAAGTTCGCCGGCAAAGTCTCAGGGGACTCGATCAAGGGCAAGATCGAGTTTGAGCGCCAGGGTGATAAGATGACCCAGGACTGGGATGCCAAGAAGAGCTGAGAGCTTATCCCACGACTTTCAGACGAGCGATCGAGGGCGGGTCAAGGCCCGCCCTCAATGTTTCGCCTGTCGAGCCCTAGCAGCTCTTCATGCTTACTGGCCGACCTCGTCGAGAACTTCCTCGGACACGTAGATGGGGACATCGACCGTCACAGCCACGGCGATGGCATCGGACGGCCGGGAGTCGATCTCGACGATCTCTCCCTCGTGCTTCACGCGAAGCTTGGCGAAGTAAGTGTGCTCACGCAGCTCGCTGATGTAAATGTCCTGAAGTTCGCCGCCTAACAGCTCGATCATGTTGGCGAGGAGGTCGTGGGTGAGGGGCCTCGGCGTGGACTGGCCGCGGATGCGGCGGTCGATGCTGGTGGCCTCGAAGTAGCCGATCACGATCGGGAACGTGCGCTCACCGTCGACCTCACGCAGGTAAATGATCTGCTGCTCGTTGGATTCGTGGATGATGATCCGCGTCAATTCCATGTGCACGGGCACAGCGATCGTCTCCCTCTGCTCTCGGCCGGCCGCTCGAGCGTGAGCCCAGGCCAAGCCCGGACCGATCACGCTGACCCGATCCCTTCAGTCGCCACTCGTTCTTCGATGATAGGGGGCCGGCCACGGGGCGTCAACGCAGCGCAGGTCTCCGACGACCTTCCTCCCATTCGGCCCCGTCCGGATTCTCATTTTCCTCAATTTCTAAACTCAGGATCCCCGTTCGGCCGCCTCGAGAAGCGTCAAGACTGCAGCTATTTGGGCCAACAGCTCGCACTCCCTGGCCTTCTGGGCCTCGACCACGTCGGTCGGGGCTCTTGCCACGAACCCTTCGTTGGCCAGCTTCGCCCTTACTCCCGCCAGAGGCTTCTCCAGGTCGGCGAGCTGCTTTTTGAGCTTGGCAGCCTCCTCCTTGCGGTCGATCAGCCCTTCCAAGGGCAGGATCACCTCGGCGTCGGCCAAGACCGTCGTGGCGCTCTCGGCGGATCGATCGGCTGCCTCGGTGATCGTCATGATCGACGAATTGGTCATCGACGCGAGGATCGACTCCCCCCTCAAGAGCCTCACCGCGACCTCTCCTCCGGCCACGATCACCGGGCTGATCTTGGCGGAGGGGGGGATGTTGCGTTCGGATCGGAGGGTGCGGATGGCCGAGATCTTTTCCCTCCACTGGCCGACCGTGGCTTCGGCCTCTTCGTCGAGCCAGTCCTGCACCCGGAGTTCCGGCCAGTTCGCGATGCAGACGCTTTCGGCCGCGGGGCCAGGAACCGGCATCCCCCGGCTGGGGGCCACCTCGCCGAGGGCCTGCCAGATCTGCTCAGTCACAAAGGGCATGACCGGGTGCAGGAGCGTACAGAGGCGGTCCAGGACCGTCGCGATTACGCGCTGGGCGACCGGGCGCGAGGGGTCATCGCGGAGCCGAGCCTTCACGAATTCGAGATACCAGTCGCAGAAATCGTTCCAGGTGAAGTCGCGCAGGCGTCTCGTGGCGTCGGCGAACCGGAAGGCTTCAAGATCGGAGGTCACCTCGGTCGCCGTCTGGGCCAGGAGGCCCAGGATCCATCGGTCCTCGATCTCGGCTTCTTCGGGGCGAAGGGGAGCTGGATCGAATCCCTCAAGATTCATGAGAGCAAAGCGGGCGGCGTTCCAGAGCTTGTTCGGAAAGGTTCGGCCCTGCTCAAACCGTTCGGACGTGTTAACCTCGCGGCCGTCGGGCAGCCGGGTCTTCTCGACCGGCATGCGCAGATCCTGGGTCTCGGTGGCCGAAAGTGCGAGCGTGTAACGGAGGGCGTCTGCTCCGTACAGGTCGATGATGTCCACGGGGTCAATCCCGTTGCCCGCCGTCTTCGACATGCGCTTCCCGTTTCCATCCTGGATCACAGGATGAATGAACACGTTCTTGAATGGTACGCCGCCGGTGTTGAACTGACCGAAGATGACCATGCGGGCGACCCAGAGCGTAATGATATCTCGAGCCGTGGAGAGCACACTCGTGGGGTAATATTTGGCGAGCTCGGCAGTCGGTTCGGGCCAGCCCAACGTGGAATGAGGCCACAACGCCGAGGAGAACCAGGTATCGAGGACATCGGGATCCTGAACCAGTTCGCCGACTTCTCCCATCGCATCGGTTGCGAGGTCGGACTCCGAGCAAATGAGCCATCCTCCCGTCTCGGCCCTGCGCCACGCCACGTCATCGCGACCCGAGAAGGCCATCTCAAGCACGGCTTCTTCGCACTCGGGGCCGTACCAGATGGGAATCCGGTGCCCCCACCAGAGCTGCCGGCTCACGCACCAGTCTCGCTTCTCGCCGAGCCAGTCGAGGTAGCTCTTGGCGTAACGCTCGGGGGTGATGTTCACCTGGCCCGAGGTCACTGCCGCCATTGCACTTTGTGCGAAGCCCGGCTGTCCGTCCTCACCGTCTCCCATTCTCACGAACCACTGGTCCGAAAGGTAGGGCTCGATGGCCGTCTTGCTCCGGTCCGAGAGCGGGATGGTGAGCATGTGGGGCTCGACCTTCACGAGGAGCCCCTGAGCCTCAAGATCCGCCACGACTCGCTTGCGGACCTCCTTGAGAGGAAGACCTGCGTACGCGCCGGCATTCTCATTGTAGGTGCCGTCGGGGTTCAGCAGGTTGATCATGGGTAGGTTGTGGCGCAGGCCCGTGGCGTAGTCGTTCGGGTCGTGCGCGGGGGTGACCTTCACGCAGCCGGTCCCGAACTCCGGATTCACCAGGATGGCGTCCCCGATCACGGGGATCGGCCGATCCATGAGCGGCAAGGTCACGGTCATTCCGAGCAGGTGCTGGTAACGAGGGTCCGAGGGGTGCACCGCCACGGCGGTGTCGCCGAGCATGGTCTCGGGGCGGGTCGTGGCCACGAGCAGGAACTCCATCGATCCGGTCACGGGGTAGCGGATCGTCCAGAGCTGGCCGGCGGTCTGCTGGCTCTCGATCTCGTCGTCCGCGACCGCCGTCCGGAGCTGGGTATCCCAGTTCACCAGTCGCTTGCCTCGATAGATCTTGTCCGCCCGGAAAAGCCGGAAGAACGTGGTCCTCACGGCGCGGGCGCAGACCGGATCGAGGGTAAATCGGGTACGGTCCCAGTCGCAGGAGCAACCCATCTGGCGGAGCTGGCCGAGGATCCGCTGCTCATACTCGTCCTTCCAGGCCCAGATCCGCTCGACGAGCCCCTCGCGCCCCACGTCGTGTCGAGTCTTCTTTTCCTCCTCGCGCAACCGACGTTCGACCACAGCCTGAGTAGCGATCCCGGCATGATCGGTGCCCGGCATCCAGAGGGAATCGAAGCCCTGCATCCTCCGCCACCGGATAAGGATGTCCTGGATGGTGTTGTTCAGCGCATGACCAAGGTGGAGGGCCCCCGTTACATTCGGCGGAGGGATCACGATGGTGTAGGGGGGCTTCTCGCTGGACGGGTCGGCGTGGAAGTACCCCTTTTCAAGCCAAAAGCTGTACCAGCGACTCTGGGCTGAGTGCGGATCGTATTGCTTGGGAAGTTCGGCGAGGTTCATGGTCGAATCGTCTCTGATCTGCGTTAGGCTCGGGCGTCAGGGTGCGGGGCATTTGACGCGGGCCGAGGATCTCGTTACACGATGGATGTCGAGATAAGATACGCCACACTAGCTGAACGAGGTTCGTCCTGGGTCCTTGATCGCCCCGAATGCGGCGTAGAGATTGTTCTTGTGCAGGATTTCGACTGCGGGAAAGTCAACCTCGCGGAGCAGATCGATCTGAAAGAGGAGAGTATGTGGCGTGTCCTCCTTCTCAACGTAAGCAAACACTGCGTCGCGATACGATTCGTCTTTCAGCTCAGTCAGGTATTCGCCCCAGCGACGAATGAGGAGAGCCTGGACTGCAGGCGTGTCGTGGCGAATATGGTCAACGATCCAGAGCGAACCGCCGGGCCTCAACGCCTTATGGAAGCTCGCAAAGACCGATCTCCACTCCTCGTCAGTGCGAAGGTGATGGAGGACCATCGCGGCGACGATCACATCAAATCCGTCCGCTCCGAGGTCAATTTCGCGGATATCACCCTGGATCGGAAAGATGCGCCCAGTTGTTTGGGCCGACACGCGTTCCTGGGCGCGGTCTATCATGGGCCTACTCAGGTCGATTAGCGTGACATCAAGGTCTGGAAGTCGTTGGAGTAGCTTGAGGGTATAGTTGCCCGCGCCGCAGCCCACATCGAGGACATGGGCTGCGCGGGGCGTGATTGCGGCCGCAGCCTCGGCGACCAACTCGAGCATGAGGGGCGAGTCGATGCTGGCCGACTGGCCGGTCCCGAGATTCGAGAAGCGCTCAACGTCGTGATCGAATCGCTCTCGGATCTCGTCGGGGGTCGATTTGTCCGCCATCGCGTGCAGATCTCCGATCAGGCCGAGGCGGGAGCCGTCATCGCCGGTGGCTTGCCGTAAGTGAGCGTTCGCCACAGCCACTCGGCCGGACCGAACCGGAACTTCTTCATCCACCACGCCGAGTACACGACCTGGACGGCATAAATCGCAAAGGCGATCAGCACGCCCACCGCGGGGCCAATCCGGTAATACAGCCCCATCCCATATCCATAAAAGAGGAACGAGGCCACGACCGACTGCATCAAGTAGTTCGTGAGGGGCATACGCCCGACCGAAGCCAGCGGGGCCATGGCCGTTCGCCAGAAGGGTTTCTGGGCCAGCAGGACGATCACGCACATGTAGAAGGCGCAAAGGATCGGCCGACCCAGGATGTAGCAAAGCCCGGCGATGAGCCCGAGGGTCGAAAAGGAGTCCTCGCCCGAGGGAGCTAGCAACGACGAAGTGGCGAATACGGCCGCGAACACAAAGCCGATGATCCCCGACCACCAGGCAAGGGTACGGATCTGACCCAGGTGGCCCGGGATGTCCTGAAGAAACCGCCGCCTGCCCGCGATGTATCCGATGACGAGCGTGTTGCCCATGATCGGCCAGAACCAGGCACCGCCCTCACGATACTCCTCAATCAACTGATGAGCTCGATCGCTCACGACCTCAGCGTAGGTTCCGTTGCCCACCACGGTGACCTCAAGGGGCCTGAACGGCTGATCGTTCGCCTTCTTATCGACGAACGCAGGGATAACGAACTCGCCCTGACCGTAGATTCGAAGCTCCTCGAGGCCCCGCTCGTAACGCTGGGCTGGTGTCTTGGAGGGCTTCTCGCCAAGAGCCGCACCAACGGCGAATCGGCCGATGGGCACGATCACGCAGAGCGCGACGATGAGCCAGAGCCAACGATCGCGAAGCTTGCGGGCCAGGATCAGCGGCAACCCGATCGCAGCGTAGATGTGGAGCACATCGCCCCACCAGAGCAGAAGATAATGTGCCATCCCGAAGGCGAAGAGCGCAAGTAATCGACGCAGATACATGCCAGCGAACGGGGAGTTTTTGACCGTCGCGCGATCCATCTGGATCGCGAACCCCACCCCGAACAGGAAGGAGAACATCGAATTGAACTTGCCCGATCCGAAGAAGTCAACGAGCCATCGAGCGACCGAATCTTTGACGGAGGGGAACAGGTCGAAGGCCCCGCTCGACTCCAGAGAGCCGGGGGTAAAAAAAGTGGGCAAGTTGATCACGCAAATACCGAGCAAGGCGAAACCGCGCAGGAAGTCCATCTCCACAATTCGCTCGGAGGGACGTACGGGGCCAAGGTCGGCGGTTGTCGCGGATTGCGAAGTATTGGTCTCCAGACGGACGGGCTCGCTCTTGAGCTCAGTCGTGGGGATCTGTGGCGTCACGCGAGGCTCCTTGGGCTCGTTGGGATCGTTTCGCCCTCGCCGCGTCAGTGCGGAGACGGGGCGGACGCGACCCGTGCTTCCTTGGAGAGTTTGTGGTCGAAGCTATCCACCAGCGCTAACCAGCTCGCTTCGATGATGTTCTCGCTCACCCCGACGGTGCCCCAGACCGAGTTGGCGTCGCGGCTTTCGATCAACACGCGGACCCGGGCCGCCGTGCCGGCGACCTCGTTGATCACGCGGACCTTGTAATCCACGAGCTGCATCTCTCGGAGGCGGGGAAAGTGGGATTCCAGGGCCTTGCGGAGGGCGCTGTCCAGGGCATTCACGGGGCCGTCCCCCTCGCTTACGGTGTGCTCGATCTCGTCGCCGATGCGGACCTTGACCGTGGCCTCGGTCACGGGATGGCCGCCGGGGCCGTTCTCCACGCTTACCCGATAGCTGAGCCGCTCGAACCGAGGAGCATAGCGCTCGGCGATCTTTTCGACAAGCAGGACGAACGACGCCTCGGCGGCCTCGAACTGGTAGCCTTCGTTCTCCAGATCCTGCACCCGGTCCAGCACCTTCGCGAGCAGGGCGGGATCGCTCTCAAGGCCGTACTCGCCGAGCTTCTCGGCAACGTTGGACTTGCCCGAGAGTTCGCTCACGAGGACGCGTCTCTCGTTCCCGACAAGGGTCGGGTCGATATGCTCGTAGCTTGAGGCGAGTTTGCGAACTCCATGGACGTGCATCCCGCCCTTGTGCGCGAAGGCGCTCGACCCCACGAACGGCTGGCCGGGCCGGAAGTTCATGTTGGCGGTCTCGAAGACATAACGAGAGACCTCCGTGAGCCGGGCCAGGCTTCCGGGCCTCAGCAGTTCGTAAGTTCCCCGCGTCTTGAGCGAGAGGTTGGCGATCACGCTGCAAAGGTCCACATTGCCACAACGCTCGCCGATCCCATTGATCGTGCCCTGGACCTGCCAGGCCCCGGCATGGACCGCCGCGAGGGTGTTGGCCACGGCCAGATCACCGTCGTTATGCGTATGAATCCCGATCGCCGAGGAGGTCACGCCGCGTGCCTCGGCTACAGCCAGGGCCACTTCCTCAGGGAGGGCTCCGCCGTTGGTGTCGCAAAGAACGATCCACTTCGCCCCGGCGCGATGGGCGGCTTCGATGGTCTTCAGGGCATACTCGCGGTTCGCCTTGAAGCCGTCGAAGAAATGTTCGGCATCGTAGACCACTTCGCGAGAATTGGCCGCCAGGTAGGCGACCGAGTCCGAGATCATCTTAAGATTCTCGTCGAGCGACACGCCCAGAACCTCAAGGGCATGAAGATCCCAGCTCTTGCCCACGACGGTGATGACCGAGGTTTTCGCGGCGACCAGGGCCTTCAATCCTGTGTCGTCCTCGGCGCAGATATCGCGTCGTCGTGTCATCCCGAACGCGGCGATGGACGCGTGCGTGAGGTCCAGATCCGCTACCGCACGGAAGTACTCGGCATCCTTCGGGTTGGAGAGCGGATACCCGCCTTCAATGTAGTCGATGCCCAGGTCGTCCAGTCTTTGCGTGATGAGGAGCTTGTCCTGAAGTGAGAAATTGACTCCTTCCCCCTGACTACCGTCTCGCAGGGTGGTGTCATAGATGGAGATCCGATTCATGGCCCGCAATCCCCGATCGCTCGTCTGGAACTGGACTCAAAACTGCTGGCAACTCGACTGGGAACCGAGGAGGAATTATCCTACCAGACCGGTCTGAAGGATGGGACACCCCGAACCGCCAATCGGTTCGTACTCCCGGCGCGACAGATGCTGCCCCTCGACCCTCGTTCGGACACCACCAACCTTTTTTTGCGGATCGAGACGATGACCGAACTTGATGAACTCATCGCCGAGGTCCGACGCGAGGCCGGTCGCGCCGAATTCCCTGTTGATCGGCCTGTTTACGACAGAGCCGAGAAGGATCCGCTATCACCGGTCCTTTTCGCGGGGAATCTCGACGCCCCGGTGTGCGTGTTCGGGCGTGACCTGGGCAAGGACGAGGTGCTTCACAGCCAGCCACTCATCGGTGCGGGTGGTCGTCTCGTTCGCGAGGGGCTGCTCCGGGCCTTCGGCGACGAACCACCGAAGAAATCGGACCGGACCCTCGAGCAAGCCCTTCACTTCGCTGTGCTCACGAACACCGTTCCCTACAAGCCCCCTGGAAACAAACCCTACCCCGACCGCGTGAAGGCGAGGTTCCGTCCGATGGTGGCCGAACTGATCGTTCGGTTCTGGCGAGGAACCAGGGTTCTGACCCTGGGGACCGAGGCGTTTCAGTGGTTCACGCCCTACGCAGAACCCGATTGCGCGCAGAGATTCTGGGCGCGGGACGACCGCTTCGAAGCGGAACTCCCATGCGTCGTCACGTCGTTCTCAGGTGAAAAGGCGATCGTACTTGCACCTCTCCCCCATCCCTCGCCTCTGAATCAACGATGGTATGCAAAGTTCCCAAGTCTTCTTGACCAGCGATTGCGTGAGATTCCTCTCGCGAATTGATCGACCACCACGCCCAATCCGCTGGTTGCGACCTATTCTGTTATTTTCATCCCTATTTATCACAAACTTGGACGTTTAAGAATCTTGCGAAGCCGAGACCATTAGGGTTGCCGCGACGGACCTAAAGGGCTACGCTTAAGCTTTTAAGAGGTCCGGCTCCCACCTGGAGACTCGTCGTGCGCAAGGTTCAAATGGTCACGGATCGCGAACTCGAGATCCTGAAAGTTCTCTGGGCTCGGGAGCGTGCGAGCGTCCGCGAGGTTCAGGAAGACCTGGTCAAGTCCGCCGGACCGGTCGCCTACAGCACCGTCCAGACCCTCCTGAACATCATGGAAGAAAAGAAGGGGCTGGTCCGACATGTGGTGGAAGGACGCACTTTCATCTATATCCCGAAGAAGTCCTCCGATCGGACCATCCGCGAATTGACCCAGCGATTCGTCGACCGCGTCTTCGATGGGGCACTCGATCGGGTGATGGTGGCACTCCTCGACACCAAGGCCCCAAGTCCGGCTGAATTCGACAAGCTTCGCGCCATGATCGATGAGGCCCAGAAGCAGACTTCTGAGGCGAACGCGACTGAGACGACTGATTCCTGATCCCCTCGGAAGCGATCGGGGAGCTCGAGCGATGCTAGATCTCGTCGATCGACTCGGCACGGTCTGGCTCGATGGAGCTCTCGGTGCTCTGGTCCTTTTCGGAATCGTGGCCATTGCGATGGTGCTCTGCGGACAGCCCGCAAGGCGCTGCATCATGGCGCGTAGCGCCCTCCTGGGATCCTTGCTGATCGTGCCTTGGGTCGCCTCCTCCCCTCTTCCAACGTTCCGAATTCGCGTCCCCTTCGCCCGTCTGGCCGCTCCCAGAGACGCTCAAGGTGCGTTTCCACGTACTCTGGCTATCGGCGGGATCGAGCCCCCCTGGCGTCTCGGCCTGGTGACCGTCGCCTTGAGCGGGGTGATGACTGGCCTGGGCCTGGTGATCGTCGGCTGGCGGGGGGGCGTCCGTTACGTCCGAAAAACGGTGGAACCTGCCCCGGAGACCTCGAGACTCTACGAACAATTGTCCTTTCCCTCTGGTCGGAAGCGGCCGGACCTGCGAGTCTCGGCCCGGGTGCGAGCGCCGATCCTGATCGGCTGCTGGAGACAGACGATCTTGATCCCACCGGACCTCGACGAACCAGGTGAGGTTGACGCCTTGCGACTGGGGTTGCTCCACGAACTCGTTCACGCCGAACGCCGCGATTCGCTCTTCGGACTCGCCTCAGCCATGGCTGGTGCGATCTGGTTCCCGATCCCACCTCTTTGGTGGATGCGAAGACAGATGCGACTGGATCAGGAGTTCCTTGCCGATCATGTGGCCTCCGATCGATTTGGAGCCCGCGCCGTATATGCCACGTCGCTCGTGGGGATGGCTCAGCTCCAGGAGACCCAGACTGGCGAAGGGTGGATGACCAACTCGACCTCGGGACTTGGCGGAGCGGCCCTGTTGCCCCGAGTTCTCATGCTCGTACGCTGTCCGTTTCCCGTGGAGACCACCCTTCCTCCCTGGTGGCGGAGAATCACGGTCCTGGCGATCGCGGCCCTGACGTTGATGGTCTCCAGCCTTTCCATGCAGGGTCCATCAACACCCTTTGTGGGTCTGATTCGCGATACACGATCGCCCCGACCACGACACGGGGTCCTTCAGATGGCAAGGTTGAGTGTGGAGGCTCCCTCGCCGACCTCCGACGGCCATCCTCGCCCGTACTCGTTGCTCACTCGTCTTCCCGACCGATTCGAGCTCTTGGTCGACGTCTGGGGATCTTCGGTCGATCTTCAAAACACGGCAATTATTGGCCGATTTCTGGACGAACAGCGCGAGGGCAAGTCCGATGCGGGGAGGCCTACAGGTTTCCACCGTGTCCGTCTTGTGAGGTCCAACGAAGAACTAGCGCTTTGGGTGGATGGCAGGCCCGTCCCTCCCCAACCGCGGGATCGGTCCCTCCCCGAATTCCTCTGTTTTCAGCCCGCACCCGGTCAATCTGGCCGATACCGCAATCTCGTCCTCAGCTGGTAAACGACTTCGAGAGATGCCTGAACCTCGCATCTTTGCCGGCTTCTCAAAGTGCGTTGCCTGAGCTCGACGCCGACTTCGCAAACATCGATTGATACCGATCAATACTTCGGGCGTGAGCTAAAACTTCTTCAGTGGGTTCGACGTGGAGTCACCCACGAAGAAGAAGCGCGACCTCGGAGGAATGATGTCCAACCTGCTTGCGACAGGTGGCCGCGAGGCCGCGCGCACTCGGCGAGCTTCGCTCCACCTCCGTCCCGAAGTCACGACCCTGGATGACCGATGCCTCATGGCTGGCAACTTGGGTGTAGAGCCCTCAATTATCGAGCAATATATGCTCCAGTTGGTGAATCGGGCTCGCGCCAACCCGACTGCCGAAAGCTCCAGGCTCGTCCAACTGGCGCGAACCGATCCCGCTCTGAAAGCGGCCATCTCGGATCTGGAACTTGCCGCGTTTGTGGGAGAAATGGCCTCCCATGCCCCGGTCTCACCTCTGGCCTTCAATCCCAGATTGGTGATCTCGTCGCGAATCCATGACCAGAGGATGCTCGAAACGAACTCGCAGTTTCATTCCGAGCTTCAGTCGCTTGCCTCCCCAACCAAATCAGGCGAAGCGGCTTCGGACCGCTTGCCATATTTCGAGGTCGGCCAGGGGTCATGGTCCCTATCCGAGAACATCTTTGCTTATTCCTCGAACCTTCCGGACGCACACGGGAAGGCTCTGGTCGATTACTTCCACGCAGCATTCCTGCTGGACTGGGGGAACCCGGGGTTCGGACATCTTCGAAACCTGATGGCACCTGGTCCGACCGACGCGTCGGCCTCGAGTTACCGAGCGAGCGAGATAGGCATCGGGATCATTACGGACGTCCAGCCCACCCGATCGCCGGGCTCGGCCGTCATTGATGCCAACCAGGGCCTGAACGTGGGGCCTGCCCTGGTCACTCAGCAAATCGCATGGCGCGAGGGTTTCCAGTTTCTGGTCGGCGCGGCCTACACCGATCGCGATCACGACCAGTTCTACACCCCGGGCGAAGGGCTCGGCTCGATCCTGGTCAGGGCAGTTGGATTGAAGGGTGAGGGCACCTTTGAGACTACCACCTGGGGTGCAGGGGGCTACTCGCTTGCCCTGCCTTCGGGGACGTTCGAGGTCACCGCGAGTGGCATGGGGCTCTCGCGGGCTCAGACCCTCCGGGTCACCATGGCAGGGGCGAATGTTGCCCAGGATTTGGTGGAGATGCCCACAGCCACCTCCACCCCAGCTGTCAGTCCACCCGCCGTCACTCCAGCGTCACCGACGAGCCCTGATCGCCCCAACGGCTCAAATCGGGCGATCCCCGGTCCCCAAAAGCAGCGAGGGTTTCGAAAAAAGAAGAAGTCGCTCCGAAGGGCGGTTCACGAGAATCACAAAGTCCCTGGCGGAAGATTCAAGCTTCAACTGAGCGTTGCGTCGCGAGTAGGGGCTCAACACGAAGTCGGCCCACCACTCTGATCCGACCTATCGCTTCGGCTTATCCTTGGTCACGTCTTCGCGGATCAGGTCGAAAAAATCGTCGTCCGTGGCCAGGATCGGGTTTTCGAGGTCGGCCTTGTGCTCGGCAAGGCGTGTCTCCTCAGGATAGCTGTTCGGCGTGGATGCAGAGGCTGGCCGGGAAACGCGAGGCGGGGGTGGAGTCGATCCTGGCCTTCGGGGAGAGTCGGAGCTCTCAAGCCCCGCAAGCTCCATAAGTGAGCGATGGCGAGGGGATTCCGACATCTCTTCCTCGAGCATCATGTTGGCGTCCATCAACGAGGTCGGCGCCGCGGCGTCGTACTCGAGGCGGAAGAAGTGCCCGGCCACTCCCAGTTCGTTATCCGGCAGGAGCCCGTGCTCGCTCGAGATCCTGAGCCCGTCGACCGTGGTGCCGTTGGTGCTTCCCAGGTCGCGGACGTGCCAGGTCCCACGAATAAACTTGAGGACGCAGTGCTTTCCCGAAATGTTCTCGAAATCCAGTCGGATGTCGCAGGTCGGGCGACGGCCAATGATCAACTCGTCTTTCTTCAGCGGAATCGGATCACCGCCACCGAGCGGAAGCATCATACCCAGACTCTTCCGGGGACTGATCATTTCAGGAGCCCTCACGACGCAGCCGAAGAACGAAGGCGCTGTACACCACTATCGAACTATTAGTTGATGTTAGCACCGCCATCTGCGACGGGCAAGCCGCACGCCTCCCTGGCGTTGCCATGTCGCTTCGGATAGTTTCGGCAGGTCGTGCGTGATGCCCGAACACCTCATCCGTAGGGAGACACCTCCATGATTGACCCTTCCGGACGCCTCCCCTCCCGTCGTGAAGCCCTGGCCGCGGGGATGGCTATCGCCGGCTCGTTGAGCCTGGGTCGATGGGCTCATGCGGCCGATACACCCGAAAACACCCCCTACGGCCCGTTTCGCGTGGGCCTCCAAAGCTATTCCCTCCGACACTTCAAGCTAGATGAGGCCCTGTCCAAGACCAGGGAACTCGGCCTTCACTTCTGGGAGTCCTACCCGGCCCATATCCCTCCCGAAGTGTCCACCGCCAAGGAGTTCGCCGCCAAGGCCGAGTCGGCGGGCGTGAAGGTCTCGGGCTTCGGGGTGGTGCGTTTCACGAAGGACACCGACTCGAACCGAAAGTTGTTCGAGTTCGGCAATGCAATGGGCCTGGGCTACATCTCCGCCGACCCCGATCTCGACAGTTTCGATAGCCTGGACAAACTTGTCGAGGAATATCAGCTCCCGGTCGGCATCCATAATCACGGTCCCGGACATAAGTATGCCGAGATTGAGGTGATCGCCAAGCTCATCAAGGACCACAACCCGATGATTGGCTGCTGTGTCGACACGGGCCACTTCCTTCGCTCGAAGGAGGATCCGGTTCGGGCCGTCGAGGTCTTTGACAAGCGGATCTATGGTGTGCACCTCAAGGACGTGAAGAAGGCCGAAACCTTCACCATCCTGGGCGAAGGGGACCTCCGGCTGAAGGACCTGCTCAAGGCGCTCGCCAGCCGCAAGTACAGCTATAATCTTGCGATCGAGTACGAAGAGAACGAGGCCGCCCCGATGGACGACATTCGCGCCTGCCTGGTCTCTCTGAAGAAGGCCGCGGCTTCCCTCTGATTCGATTCTCCTTCGTTTCCAGGAATGATGGGGTTGGAGGCGACCTCTTCGTCAGTCCGATCTGGGCGCCGGGCCTCTCGGACCGACGTCTTGTAGATCGTTTCAGATCCAGATCGGCGTCTTTCTAAGAAGTCTCTGGACCAAGCGTCAATCTCATGGTTCCCCATCGCCGTTCGTGTCGAGTCATGCCATGATCGCGTCCAGGTTGACCGTGGTTGCGATGGTTTTGCTTTTGAGTGGTTGCGCCGACGCCTACTCGCCGGAGGCCAAGGTTGCGTTGACTGACATGGCGCGGGAAGCTATCAGCCCCCACGCCATGTTAGCGGCGAGCCCCGAGGCAACGCAGGCGGGCTTGATGGGAGCTCCCGCCGCACCCGCGGGCGGTCCTCCCCAGGCTCCTGCCGTCCCTAACCCTCGCAAGATCATCTACAACGCCGACGTCGCCATCGTGGTCGAGGACTTTCCCATAGTGACCACGGCGATCCCCTCTCTCGTCGCGAAATTCGAAGGATACATTGCCGACACCGACGTCGCGGGCTCGACCGGAGGCAGCCGTCATGCCACCTGGAAGGTCCGCATCCCGGTCGTGCGATTCGACGAGTTCCTCAACGCGGTCTCCAAACTCGGCGAGCTCCAGCGCCGACAGATCCACTCGCAGGATGTGACCGAGGAGTTTTATGATCTGGAAGTCCGGATCAAGAACAAGAAGGTCGAGGAAGCTCGCCTGGTCAAGCTCCTGACCGAATCCACGGGAAAGCTCGATGAGATTCTCACGGTCGAACGCGAGATCTCTCGCGTGCGCGAGGAGATCGAACGCATGGAGGGCCGCATCCGGCTCCTGGCGAACCTGTCGGACCTGACGACCGTAACAATCATCGCCGACGAGCGAATGGCTTATGTTCCCGAGACGAACCCGTCCTTCACCACCCGCATTTCCCGAACCTTTGAAGCGTCCCTGAATGGACTTAGGAACTTTTTGGAGGGCCTGACGCTTCTGCTTGTGAGCGTGATCCCCTGGATACCGATGTGGATCCTTGGCGCACTGATTGCCTGGTTCGTATTAAGGCGATTGCGCAAACGATACCCCAATTTCATCACCCTCAAGTCAAGGCCCAATCCGGCATGATCCCCCGAGTTCTCGAGCCCGAGGCCATGGACACCTCGGAGGAAGCGGCCGACTACGACGCGATGGACCACTCCGCGGTCAACGCACGTTTCGTGGCCGACTTCCTCTCCGTCCACGGTTTCTGCCGCATGGGAACGATTCTGGACGTGGGCACGGGAACCGCTCTGATCCCGATCGAGATCTGCCGGGTGGACCCGATCTCGCGGATCCTCGCGGTCGATTTGGCCCAGGCCATGCTCGATGTCGCTCGTCGCAACGTTCAGGACTCCGGCTTTGCGGACCGGATCCGCCTGGAACAGGTCGATGCGAAGGGGATGGGGTACAAGGAAGGCTCGTTCGAGGCCGTGATCTCCAACTCGATCGTGCACCATATCCCCGATCCGAGGCCGGCGCTGGCCGAGATGGCCCGGCTCGTGGCCAGGGGGGGCACGCTCTTCGTCCGCGACCTGGCCCGCCCCAAGTGGGAGGAGGATCTCAGGAAGACCGTGGAGACTTACGCGGCCCACGAGACGGATCGGGCCCGCTCCCTCTTCGCGGACTCCTTGCGTGCGGCCTTGACCCTGGAAGAAGTTCAGGCCATGGTGCAGGACCTGGGTTGCCCGCCGCAAAGTGTGGCGATGACCTCGGATCGACACTGGACCTGGTCGTGGACCCCATGACAACTCAAGGCCGAGAGACTCCCCACGCGCCCCTGAGGATCGAATCTTCGGGCCGCGCGAGCCTGCAAGGGGCCTTCTTCGCGGGCTCATCGCCCCGAGGGATCCTGGTCGTGTCGCACGGACTCGGCGAGCATTCCGCATGCTATGCCGAGTTCGCATCCGAACTCGCCTCGACCTCAGGCCTCGTGGATGTCCTCACCTTCGACTATCGAGGGCACGGCCAGAGCAGCGGCAAGCGCGGGTTCGTGGATCGCTACAAGGACTTCGTGGACGATCTGATCGCTGCGATCGACTGGGCGGAAAACCATCGGCCCGGTGTGCCCCTCTACATCCTGGGGCATTCCAACGGGGGCCTGGTCGCCCTGCATGCGGCGCTCGCCGTGGCCCCGCGGATCCGGGGGATGATCCTCTCGAACCCCTCGCTCAAGGTCACCGCGAAGATCCCGTTGCACAAGTACATGGCGGGTCTCGTTCTGCGCCGGGTTGCACCCTTCGTGACATTGACATCGACGGTCCTCGACGAACACCTGACCCGGGATCCCGAGCGCCTCGCCTCGCGGAAGAACGATCCTCTGCGCCACGGCCGGATCAATGCCCCTCTCTTCTTCGGGATGGTGGAGGGTGGGGCCCATATCGTGGCCCAGGCCGCTCACATTCATCTCCCTTTGTTACTGATCCTGGGTGATTCCGACCCGGTCATTGATCCCAGGACAAGCCTCGCGTTTTTTGAAGCCCTTGGGTCCGGCGACAAGACCCTGAAGGTCTTCCCCGGCATGCTCCACGAGCCTCTGAACGAGATCGGCCGGGAACTTGTCGTTGCCGAGGTGGTGACCTGGCTCCAGGCTCGACTTGGTGACTCAGTCTGATCGGCCGGACGGGGCAGCCCGGTACGTCTCTCGATTGCGGAGGCACCAGGGACACGACGCGGATCTGTCGAATGACCGTTTTCCGAGTCGGCGACCCCGCGGATTGGGTTCGATCCCTCACTGGAGGCCATTTATTGGCTTCGTTTTGGGTTCGTTTTGGCTTCGTTTTCCCTCCGCGCCCTTCATCGATCGGGTGGGATCAATCGCCCTAAGTCTTTTTTCGGATAACACATCCATATCCAGAGGCCTGGCCAGCAAGACGGCCCAAATGGGTTCGTTCTGCAAAATCACATTTTTTCGCTGAGGCCAGTTTCTGGC
>JANOBY010000400.1:0-2036 GCA_031411935.1 Planctomycetales bacterium
GGGATTGGCGGATTGTCGCCCGGGGGGGCAGGCGGCCCTGCCGCCCTTACCCCTTTGTTGCCTGGCTGGGACGCCTGCCCCACGGGAAATCGTAGATGCGCGAGGAGGTTGCCCTAGCCAGGCGGTCGCGACTCGGCCGGCTCGATCCCGGCCTCGCGCATCACGCGGTGCAGGGCGGCGATGGTGTCGGCCGAGGGCTTGAAGTTGCCCGGTCGGTTCCCCTCGGCAATCGCCAGGGGCGTCCATCCGTACTTGTTCTTGCGGTTCCAGACGTCGAGGCTCGCGCCCTTCCCGGCCAGGAGTTCGACCACGCGGGGCAGGTTCTTGTAGGCGGCCCCGTGCATGGCGGTCTCGCCGTTGTTGTCCACGGCGTTGATGTCGTTGCCGAGTTCCAGGGTGAGCTTCACGGCCTCGATCGCCTCCTCCTCGGTGCCGGCCTCCTCCTCGGTCGCGAGGCATCCGACCCCGGCCGCGGCCATGAGCGGCGTGCATCCGTCGGCGTTCGTGAGTTTCGGGTCGGCCCCGTGCTGGAGCAGGGCCTTGAGATAGGGCAGGTCGGCCGTCATGCACGCGAGCAGGAACGGCGAGGCGCCGGTCCGGTTCAGCACGCCTCGCCCCGAGGCCCCGCGTTTGAGCCGGGAGTTGACGTCGGCCCCGTGCTTCACGAGCACGTCCACGAGCGCCAGGCTCGTGAGGTTGCCCGAGCCGATCGGGGCGGGGTCGCCGGCCTCGTCGTCACCGCGATTCGGCTTGCGGACCCACACGAGCGTATGCAGGGGAGTGAATCCCGATCGCTGGTCGTTCGGGTCCGCGCCGGCTTCGAGAAGAAACGCGGCGAGCTCGAAGTGGCCGTTCTCGACCGCGAGGATCAGGGGCGAGGTCCCGCGCGCCGGGGATCGGCCCGAGGACTTCTGCGCCTTGATCGCCTCGTTCACGTCGGCCCCGGCCCTGAGCAACACGCGAACGACGTCGGTGCGTCCCTCGCGCACGGCGAAAAAGAGCGGCGTGAATCCCGAAGGGAGAGGCGTGCGGAAGTCGGCCCCGGCGCCGAGCAACGCCTCGACCACCTCGGCATGCCCCTCGGCCGAGGCCCACATGAGCGCCGTCTGGCCCTTCCGCTCGCGAGCATTGACGTCGGCCCCGCGGGCGAGCAACTGCTTCACCGCGCCGAGATTTCCCGTTCGAGACGCAGTTAAAAGGGCCGTCTCGTCGCCGCGGAGCTTCGCGTTCGGGTCCGCGCCCGCGTCCAGCAGGAGGACGACCATCGGCTCGTTGCCATTCACGCAGGCCAGGGACAGCGGCGTGACCCCGTACCGATTGGCGGCGTTGGCCCTGGCGCCCGCCTTGACCAGGATGCGGGCCGCCTCCAGGTCCTTGTGGTGCGCCGCCCAGTGCAGGGCGGTCATCCCGTCGGGCTGGGCCCCGTTCACGTCGGCCCGTTGATCGATGAGCTTCAGAATGGCCGCGCGATCCCCGTGCTCCGCCGCTTCGGCCACGGGGGCGTCCGCTCCTCGCGCCTGCGGGATGAGGACGAACAGGGCGAGGCCGATCCCATAAACGGCGTGTCGCGTGAAGATCATCGCGATCGTCTCCGGAGGGGCTCAGAGCGAGAGCGGCTCGAACAGTTCGTCGATCTTGCCCTGGCTGTCGGCGAACGAGTCGAGCTTCACGCCCACCTTGTCCAGAAGCGTGAGGTGGAGGTTGGCCAGAGGGGTGGGCTTCGCGTAGCGGATGTGCCGCCCCCCCCTCATCTTGCCCGCGGCGCCCCCCGCGACGAGGATGGGCAGGTTCACGTGATCATGAAGGTTCGGGTTGCCCATGCCGCTGCCGTAGAGGTAGAGCGAGTGGTCGAGCAGCGAGCCGGTGCCCTCGGGCGTGGCCTTGAGCTTGGCGATGAACTCGGCGAACAGCGAAACGTGGAAGGCATTGATCTTCGCCATCTTCTCGATCTTGTCGGGATCGTTGCCGTGGTGCGAGAGCGGGTGATGCGGATCGGGCACGCCGAGTTCGGGGTAGGTGCGGTTGCTGGTCTCGCG
>JANOBY010000401.1:0-2288 GCA_031411935.1 Planctomycetales bacterium
TCCTTGAGCATCAGGTCGGGATGCTCAACCGCCTGGCCCGCGCGGGGCTCGAGGCCCGCAAGGCCCTTCACTACGAGCAGGAGTTCAACAAGCCGCTGGGCAGCCACCTGGACGAGCCGTCGGAGAGCGCCCGTTCGCGCATCAAGAGCGCGGGGGACGCGGTCGTCAAGTACATGCTCTTCCATGACGAGGTTCGCCTGACGGGCCCCATCAAGGGCACCTCCACCTTCGCCGGGGACTTTCCCAAACGAGGCCCGCGCGACTCCCGGGGCCGGTCCCTGCGTGACCTGGACATGACCACCCGCCTGTTCCTCTACCCGTGCAGCTACCTGATCCACTCCCGCGCCTTCACCTCGCTCCCCCCCGAGATGAAGACGTACATCGACGGGCGTCTCCTCGAAATCCTGACCGGACGGAGCCAGAGGAAGGACGACCCCGTCCTCTCGGCCGAGGACCGCGAGGCGATCCTGTCCATCCTCCGCGAGACCCGGGCCGATCTGCCCGACGACTGGAAGAGCCCGGCCTCGCCCGCGCGATGACCGGACGAGAGCCCGGAAAGGAGCCCTCCATGTCCCCCTCGCCGCCCCGGAAATCCTACGGACTGCCCCTGACCGAGGCGGCCGGATTGCCCCACGAGGACGCCTCCGGCGTGACCGAGGGCCACATCCGCCACGTGGTCGAGGAGTTCTACCGACGCGCCCGCCTGGACCCGACGCTCGGCCCGGTCTTCGCCGATCGTGTCCGGGACTGGGACAAACATCTGGCCACCATGACCGACTTCTGGTCGGCGGCCCTGCTGCGATCGGGCCGCTACTCGGGCAACCCGATCCGCCAGCATCGCGCCGTGGGCGGGCTCACGCCCGAGCACTTCGACCGCTGGATCGCCCTGTTCCAGGCCGCCGTGAGCGAGGTCTGCCCCGAGGCCCAGGCCCGCGCCTTCCTCGTCCGCGCCCTCCGCATGCGCGAGGCCATGGTCAAGGCCCTGAGCCTGGCCCCCTGAACGCGCAAGGCACCGGAATTGCCTCTTCGGAATTCGGTCGTGCCCGCGCATGACGGGCCGAAGGCCACGAGGCTCGCCCCGATCACCACCGCCCCGCCGGCCGAGTCGGTTCGCTCACGGACCCCGCACCCAGGCACCTTCACAACGAGGCCCCTTCATGGCAACCGCGACCAACCCGCTGATCGTCTGGCAAGGGGAATCGGGCACCGGCGAGGCCTCGATCGTGCACGTGCACCACCGCCAGTATCCCGACGCCCGCGCCGAGGGATCCACCGCCAAGGACGCCGCCAGGCAACTGGTCGAGCAGCTCACCCGGTCGCTCGAACACACGCCCACGCTCGAGCGCCGCGAGACCATCGAGCGGGCCATCGCCGAGATCCGCGACTTCCTCGCCCGAGGGCCGTCGTCCGCGATGGACCTGCCCGAAGGGGTCGTCGCAACGCCCGACGAGGGGCAGGGGGCCTTGCCCTCGGACTCGCCGCGCGTGGAGCCCGCCCGGATGTTCGACGTGAGCCCGTTCGGCGAGACCCTGGCCGAGGCGAAGACCGCCACGCTGATCAGGACCGACCGCCTCCAGGTCCTCCGCCTGGTCGTCCCGCAGGGCAAGACGATCCCGACCCACAGCACCCGCGGAGAGATCACGGTCCATTGCCTGGAGGGACGGGTGGCCTTCACGACCGACGGCCAGACCCACGAGCTCGGGCCCGGCCACATGCTGCTCGTGAAGGCCGGTCGGCCCCACGCTCTGGAAGGGCTCGAAAACGCCTCCCTGCTCGTGACCATGGCCCTCCCGACCGAGGGCTGAGGCGCATCCCTCTCGGCCCCGTCGCCACCCATTTATCCGCCCATCCGTCAAGATTCGGGCAAGTCCTCGAACCGTCATGGCCGATAAGGTCTGCGTGGGAGCTGTGAGCCCTGAGAGAGGGCGATCGCTCCGGCGGAGGGTCGAGAGGATGCTCGGACGATGGCCGCGACGTTCGATCCTCGGCCTGCTCGTGGGAGCCTCGGGCTGCGCCCAGACCTTGCCGACCCGCGAATACGCCGAGGTCGCGAAGAACGTGAACGACGCCTCGCTCACGCCCCCCTCGTCGATCCGCCCCGATGATCCCATGGCCGCGGCGCTCGACCCGGCGCCCGTGCCGCCGGGGATCTCGGGCGAGCAGGGTGTGGACGTGTACATCCGCCAGGCCCTGCAAGAGAATCGCGCCGTGCAGGCCGCCCGGTTCAACTTGCTCGCCATGAAGGCCCGCATCCCGCAGGAGACCGCGCTCGACGACCCGATGGTGCA
>JANOBY010000402.1:0-2176 GCA_031411935.1 Planctomycetales bacterium
CCGCTGTTGGAGCAGCTAAAGCACGAGCTGAGCGTTTCCCGCAGCAACGGGGGACTCGAGCTCCAGGCCGACCCCTTGAGGCTCGAACAGGTCCTGGTCAACATCCTGACCAACGCCGCCAAGTACACCGATGCTGGTGGCCGCATCTCGCTCACGGCGAAGCACGACGGCGGGGACATCGTCATCCGGGTCCGGGACACGGGCATCGGCATCCCGCCCGAGCTGATGCCCCGCATCTTCGACCTCTTCGCCCAGGGGGACCGGACGGCGGCACGTTCGGAGGGCGGGCTCGGCATCGGGCTAACGCTCGTGCAGAAGCTCGCCGAGATGCACGGCGGGACCGTCACGGCCGCGAGCGAGGGCCCCGGCAAGGGGAGCGAGTTCACCGTCCGGCTGCCCGCCCGGGAGGAACCGCCCGCACGGCCGACGGGGCCGAGTGGCTCCCTGCCGCGTGTCGCCCGCCAATCCTCCCGCGTGCTCGTGGTCGATGACAACATCGACACGGCCACGGGGCTTGCTCGGCTTTTGAAGCTCCTCGGGCACGTTGTGCAGGTCGCCCACGACGGACCGACGGCCCTCGAAGTGGCGCGGGCCCACCGCCCCGAGATCGTGATCCTCGATATCGGCCTGCCGGGGATGGACGGCTACGATGTCGCCAGGCGACTCAGGAATGATGAGTGCTGCAAGAACTCGCTGATCATCGCGGCGTCCGGGTACGGCCAGGACGAGGACCGTCGCCGCTCTCACGAGGCGGGCTTCGACCATCACCTCGTGAAGCCGGTCGACTTCGACAGCCTGATGAACCTGCTCGCCCCGCAGACGAATTAGCCTCGCCCCGAACTTCTTCGGAGCTTGCTAACCGCAGACTGTCCGGCTTTTTGGCCCCAAACCATGCGATTTTATCTGGGGCAAATCACATGGTAAAACACCATGTAATTCAGCGACGACCTAGGAGAGCGATGGACGACGACGAGCAACGCGAGCGGATGACCGAACTGGCCGAGAGCTTCCCCTGTCTTCGAGGGGCTCCCGGCGTCTCCCCCTTCGAGCCGGGGGAGCTGAACCGCTGGGCCGCCGGTGCGGCCTCGCACGGAGAGCGGGTCACCGCGAGGTTCGTTCTCGCCGTCTGGGACTCCTCCACCGAGTGGGAGGCGGGACGATTCGACCTCATGGAAGCCTTGAACGTCTGGAGCCCCTCGCATCGGGTACCGTTCCTGGAGTGGGCCTCGGACCCGTGGTGGCCATGATAGAGGATGGAATGGGCCACGAGCTAGCGACCCGCGAAGCGGCGACGTCAGCGACGCGAGTCGGCAACTCTTTCAACGAAGTTCATCGCTCGTGGAAGCGACTCCGAACACGTCCCGGATCGCCGCCTGCTGCACGGACGGGTAGAGGTGCCTGTATCTTCGCCGCATCTCCTCGGTCGTGTGGCCGACCCACTCGTCGATGAGGCGCTGATCGACGCCGCGGCTGGCGCAGAGGGCGACGAACGCGTGGCGGAAGACGTGCCACCCCTTGATGACCGACCACCTGGACCGGGAGAGGGTGCGCTTCAGGTGGTCGTGGGCCTCGTCGGGCGTGAGGGGGCCCGGGGCCGGGCGTCCCGCCCGATCGGTGACGGTGGCCTTCCTGCCGCCGGCCGTCTTGGCCCGGGTCGCCTCGCCCCGATGTCCCGTCGTCCGCGATCGCTTCCTGCTCCTCCCGACCTCGCCCTCGTGGCAGAACAGCGCCGGGCCGCCGGGATGCCGCGCGAGCCAGTCCTTCAGCACCCCGGCGAGGATGGGCGAGAGGGGCACGTCTCGCGTGGTCCGCCTGCCGCGGGCCCGCTTCTTCTCGCGGATGCGGACGATGCCGAGGGCGAGGTCCACGTCGGTAACCCTCATCCTCACGAGCTCGCTCCTCCTCGCGCCCGTGTGGGCCGCCGTGCACACCATCGGGTGGATCCACGGGTGCAGGGCTCCCTCGCGGATGATGCCCAGGATCTCCGCCACCTCCGGAAGCGTCAGGTAGAGCGCGTCCCACAGGTCGGCCCGCTCTGGAAATGATCGTCTAAAAAGAGCCCACCCTGATCGTCTAAAAAGAGCCCACCTGGTCCTGGGAAAGGGCCGCTCCGGGCGAGAGCGGCAGGTCCTGGTCACTCCGCTTTTCGGGTCTTCTTCGTCTTCATCGACTCGCG